>NZ_JBBOVF010000002.1:0-96732 GCF_038006485.1 Lactococcus sp. FSL K6-0773
ATGCAAAGTTACGATTTACTTGATGAACTTGATAGTGAAGATAAATTTAGAAAAGATATTAAATACAGCCGTCAATTGCCTGAGATGTTCTCTACTGAAGACATAAATGCTGCAAGTGAAAATATTACTTATGCTATACTTGGAGAGCTGAGAGACCGTTATAACGGAAGTGAACCAGTAACATTTTCTTATCAGGAATTAGCGGAATTAGGTGGATTGTGGGTAACACGTAAAAATGGTGTGAAATCGCTCTACAATGGTAAACGGCTACAAAAAATAATGTATGATTTAAACGAGGCATTGAAAAATTTCTCATACTATCAAGTAAGAGAAACAAATGATGATGGCACTCCCAAATCATGGAAAACAATAAATATTTTCAGTGTAATTGATTTTGATGGTACTAAAAAAGAAGTAAAACTCACAATTTCTAATGCTCAAATTAGTTCAGAACAAGTTGATGCAAAAGGGCATGTGATTGATAAACCGCTATATGTTTATGACTTAATCAATTCCAAAGATTGGAGAACGGTTAAACACTTACAATATAACAGAGGAATCAATAATAGTCTGCCATCTAAGTACTCCAAACGTGTTTACCGCTTTATAAGCGAGTTTAGGAGTTTTCCAAAAGGTACAAAAATGAGAATTGATGATTTTGATAAAAAAATACTTAAAATATTGAAGACTCAAGAAGACTCCTTTAACACCAAAGAGGTATTTGACCTCAGAAAAAATCGTAAAAAATATTTAGAAACTGCGGTTAAAGAAATATCAGAATTAACTACTCCTGAAGGAACTCAAATTGTTAAAAATTTAGATTATATTTATCACACTTCTGGACGAAGAATACAGTCTATTGAATTTACATATACGCCATTTAATGCTGATTTATCAGGCAGCAATCATATATCTATGAATTCTCGTACTTCTTCTCCTGGTACAGATAGTCCATTTATAAACGAAGCAAGAATGGTATTAGAATACTTTAATTACTTATCAAAAGTAAATTTTAATTTAGATGAAAACGGAATAATTAAACATTTACCAAATTATTATGATATTCAATTTGAACTAGATGATATACAACTTCTTCAACCGATTCATAAATTGCTTGAAAGTGGTGTAGCGATAGATGAATTGTTACAAGTGGCTGAGATGAAAGCAATCGATTGGAAGCTAGACAGCAATCAAATGATTAATAATTTTAGACCGAGTGTTGTTTTTGGAAATAAATTTTCAGAATACAGAGCATTTCTAACAACGTATAAGGCTCAAAATATACATAAATTAGTTTTTGATAGTTCGTCTGATTTCTATGTACCAATGAATGGTCCTTGGGATAGTAAATAAACTAAATATTTACCTTCAACATTAAGTATAAAAAAAAAGGGGCTAAATTTAGCTCCTTTTTTTGGAACGAATATATGAATGAACTTTTCCTCTAAAAAAAAACTTTTTACTCTCAACCTTTTGGACAGAGAAAGAGCAAAAAGCTACCACAAACCAGAGAGGTTTGATATGAGTAAGTATATCAAAATTAATTGTTCTTATCAATATTCGACAAAATTTCCCTCCAAAAAAATGAGGGAATTAAACTTGATTCTACCCGAATTGCTAGTTGATTTCATTGAAAAATATATAAGTCGTGCTATCCTAATCTTAAACCACTAAGCATTAGAAAGCGCACGACCTATATGACTTATAATAGCACGCTTACAAAAGTTTTTGTTTATTTACTGACAAGCATTGAAGCGATTTATCAAACGAGTGTTCCCCTTGAGGTTCAAAACCGAAAGAACGTCCATCTTGCAACATCTGACTGTTTAGTGATTACTTGTTACCTGTGGGGCGTACTGCATTTTAGTGAAACACTTAAAGCAAAGCACCAATTGGCTCAAAGTCTATTCCCTAATTTCCTAGAATATTCTCGCTTTGTTCATCGTTGTAATGCACTCCTACTGAGTATTCAACTCATTCGCCAATCTCTCGTCTTTAAAGAAGTTGAAGGGATTGATGTGTCTATTATTGACAGCTTTCCCATTCCTTTGTGTCAGCCGATTCGTAATTTTAGAAGCAAAGTTTTGGGCGACTATGCAAATATTGGCTACAATGCTACCAAAGGTCAGTACTTTTATGGCTGTAAATGTCATGCTTTAGTCAGTGAATCAGGCTATGTCATCGACTACGTGATTAGTCCTGCTTCAATAGCTGACAGTACAATGGCCGAGGAAGTATTGTCTCAATTTGGCACACCCATAGTCCTTGGAGATATGGGATATCTAGGTTAGTCACTGCATGATAGGCTTGAACTCAAGGAAATTGAACTTATTACACCCGTCAGAATGAACATGAAGAAAAAGGATATAACTTTTCCTAATTTTTCAAAACGTCGAAAAGTCATTGAACGCGTATTCTCTTTTCTGACAAACCTCGGAGCTGAACGCTGTAAAAGTCGTTCTTCTTATGGTTTTCAAGTCAAATTAGAGATGACGCTTTTAACTTATTCTCTAATATTGAAATCAGCTAAAACCGTGAATTCAATGACTTTAAGATACTCTACCGGATATCAAGTCATGGCTGAATAATCAACTAGCAATTCGGGTTGATTCTTAATTGATAAAGGGGGCTAAATTTAGCCCCCTTTATTTTTATATAAAAAATTTAAGAAAAACCGTAAAAACCTTTGACGTAAACATAAATTTACGATACAATAGATGTACAGTAAAAATAAAACAACTTCTTGCTTCAAACCTTTGGACAGAGAAAAAGTAAGAATGTTTACCACAAAATGTGAGAGGGCTGAGAATGAAATAATGAATTATAAAAATATGTTTTCGCAAGTATCGTATATTTGTGAAGAAAGGTTGATATGGAAAAAGTAACAGATGAAATTAAAAACGTGGTACAGAGATTACTCGATGATGACGAAAATTTTTCTGGTTGGTATATTGAGAAAGAACTCGAAAAAATTGGAATAAAAGTTTCTAGGATGACGATTTCAAACCTAAGAAATAAAAAAACGACATTGGGTAACACTAAATTTGAAACGTTAGAGGGACTTTATCATTTCGCAAAGACTCATGAAAATATAAATAAAGAATAGAGAGAAAATATGAAAACAATAAGTCTATTAAACTTAAAAGGCGGAGTTGCTAAAACAACAACAGGTGGAAATATAGCAAAAGGTTTAGCAAATAGAGGGTTCAAAACTCTGTTGATTGATACAGATATGCAAGCTAATGCAACAAGTATTTTTCTTGAAGATGAACGCTCGAAAGAGGATTATAAAGGTTTTGCAGAACTGATAGTTGATGAAAAACTAGATGATGTTGACCAGTATGTTTATAACGTAAGTGAGAATTTGGACATGATTGGTTCAAGTTTAGCAGTTGCTGAAAGTGAATTGAAAGTAAGAAATTCATTCAATCGTAATTCATCAAACATTGTAAAAAAAGTTTTAAAGAAACTAGATTCTAAATATGATTATTGTATTATTGATTGTGCTCCAACAATTAATCTAATTACTCTCAATATTATTATTGCGAGTGATGAAATTATCATCCCAATAAAAATTGATAAATTTGCACTTGAAGGTTATAGAACGACTTTAAAGAACATCAATCAAATTATTGATGATTATGAGTTAGATACAGAGGTGACCGTACTTTACACAATGGTCAACAGAAATAATATTGATAAACAATTTATTCAAGAAATATCTGGGAATAGATTTGAAACAACAATACGACATCAAGCTAAGCCAGTTACAGAAAGTGCTTTAAAGAATGAGGTATTAATTGATAGTTCTAAAAGTTCTAAAGTAAAAGATGATTATTTAAATCTTATTGATGAAATAGTAAAAAGGGGTTAAAAAATGAGTAATAGTTTCGGATTTACAGACCTTATGAACAAGGACGAACACAAGCGAAAAAAAACAAATACAAAAAATATTCCTATTGAGGAGATAAAGGAAAATGAGAATAACAACTATGATTTAGTTGACATTGATAAGTTAGCTGATAGCATAGACGAGTTAGGCTTATTACAACCCGTTCTTGTTAAACAACGTGATAAATATAGCTATGAATTGATTGCAGGGCATAGACGATTTAATGCTATTAAAAAACTAATTAGTGAAAATAGACTCCCTGAAGATTACGAAGTTCTCGCTAAGAAAGTTGATGAAGACGAGGATGAGCTTGTAACAAGACTAAAGTTGCATGAAACTAACCTACAAACTCGCTCGCTCTTAAAAATGCCAGAAGAAGAAAAAATAGCCATCATTGATGACTATATGGATATTTTAGATAAAGCCAAAAAACAAGGGTTACAAATCAACGGAAAACCTGTTAAAGGAAAGACTAGGGACTTAATTGCCGAAAGATTTGGTATCAGTCATTATACCGCTCAAAAACTGATTAGAAAAGCTAAAGAACAAGGTGGAGAAGAAGAGGGGGCAAAAATTAGCCCCCAAAAGAAAACCGCTAAAAAGCCAATCACGCAGTTAAAGAAAATTGAAACTCAATTAGAAAAATTAGAGTTTGAGGGAACGGAAGAAGAACAAGAAATCAAGAAAAAATTGATTGAGTTGTTGATGAAATAAAAAGGGGGCTAAATTTAGCCCCTTTTTATTTAGGAAATATTTATAATTTGTTCAATGGATATGAGATAGATTTTATCCGTTGATTTAACTCTTACTTGATTATTGATAAATTCTGATACAAAACCATAGACTTCATTTAATTTATCTTTTGATTGATATTTAACTTTGATTTGTAGCTGATTTGAAAAAGACTGATTGAGAAGATAAAGGACTACATGATGTGGTAAAGCTTGAATTTTCTTATCATCTTTTTTTTCTTTTTCAAAAGTATTTTGAGCCTCCGTGAGTTCTCCAGTCGCAAATGCGCCCCATTTCATCATCCCTCTATCGTGATAAGCACGGATGACTTCATAGGGGCTGTATGAACGGTCAACTGACATCTTTTACCTCCTTGTCTTGACTTGCTGCATGACCTCCAATGAGTTTGTTCCGATAAATGACACGTGAACCCTCGGATAAACTACTTGCCTTTTGTATTGAAAGAAAATCGAAAGTTTCTCTAATCTCATCAATAGCTTTTTGGAGTGATTCTTGCTTTTTATTAGTTTGATTTTCTTGAACACTTTCAAATAAAGAGAGTTGTTTAACAGAACTATCAGAAAGTTGATTTCCGCTTATCCCTATTTGTCTTATCGCTCCCCCTTGGTACTTTTCACGAAATAAAGAGATTGCGAGGTCTTGCAACTCCTTTGTGTTTTGCGTGGCTTCAATATTGCGAGAAACCTTAACAGAAGAGTATTCAGAAGTAGAAGCAGCACCTGCATAAAGTGAAAGATTGCTTGCTAGTTTTCCGCCCTTTCTCAATCTTATCGCTAAGTTCTCAGCCATTTCTTTAATCACAAGTTCAATTTCTCTTTGCTTATGATAGTCACGTGGCAGAATTTGAGAATTGCTGAAGCTAGTAGATTTTGGAGTATATTTTTCCCTTACATTGCTTTCATCGATGCCGTTTGCGTGGAAAAAATGCTGAAGTCCAATTGCTCCCAATTTTTGTTTAAGGAGAAGTGGGTCAGCATTCGCAAGCTCTTTGATAGAAGTGATTCCAAGTTTGTTTAATCGTTTCTCAGTTCGCTTTCCAATTCCCCAGAAATCTGTCATCTTAGGAATTGTCCATAGTTTATTAGGGACATCTTCATAACGGATTAGGGCTCTCATATTATCATTGTGCTTGGCATAGTTATCCATTGCAAGTTTGGCAAGCAAGGGGTTGTCTCCCATCCCAACAGTCACATATAGTCCTAGTTTATCTCGAATCTCACGTTGCAAGTCTAAAGCAATCCGATTCATTTGTTCATAACGATTTTTAATCTCAGGGAAGAAGAAGTTCAATGATTCAGTGATATCCAAAAAAGATTCATCAATCGAGTAGGAGTGAATCTAATCAATTGACGTATAATTGGTCAGTATATCTGTCACTTCAATTTTATAGTCCACATAGAGCTGCATTTGTGGAGGAACAATCCACGTGCGTTTCGCCCAAGATTCAATAAAAGCGACATATTGCAAAGTTGGTTCAGTTCGCTGTCCATGAATGTCTGTATGTGTTCGATACCATTTCGGATAATTGAACTTTCGTGTTTCTATAAGAAAAGGTAAATCGCTGGCACGACTGACATTTTTCATACCAAAAACTTTTTTAAAGGTTGGACTAGAGGCAAGCGTTAACCCTTTAGAATGATCTGCTCGACTCATGACACAAAGAGAAGTGGTCAGAGGATTTAAATTTCGCTGAACGCATTCAATTGAAGCATAATTAGACTTGACATCTTGAAAGAGGATGGCACGACGTGGTTCAAGCGAGTAGTCAAAGTATTGATTTAATTTCGATTGTTCCATAGTTCCTCCTAAATCAACAATATCAGTTTAACTGATATTATATCTTTTTTTAGAGTGAAAAACAATCGAAATAAACACCAAAACTGATAACTTGGAATATTTAAGGGAAATTCTTAGTCCTTCAACATCCTTCCTATGCTTTTGGTTTAATAGAGTTAAACATATTATCATTTGAAAGAGAACGTGGAGAAATAATGGATAAATACTTAAGGCGAGCCTATCAGAGAATGAATCAAATGTCTTTTGGAGGACAGGTTTTGGCTTGGTTCATTTCAATAAAGTTATCAGATTTGGTTTTAAAAAAATTTTAAAATATTGGTGTTCCTTTTTTTAATTTAATCCTAGGGTTTATATTATCAGTGCTTTTTCTGACTGTCGGAATGTTGCTTCTTGACTCTATTGAAAAAAATAAATAAGCACTTTGTCCTTAGTCACGTTTTTTTAAAATATAAAAACACGTCTATTCCTAGAGGTGTTTTTATATTTTGGAAAAAAATCTATGGATTAATGTTTTCATTGACTTTATTCTCCCTTAGGGCTCAGTTTTCTTTAGTGACTCAATAAAATCTTTCCTATAATGATAATAAATTGATAAAATATGAATAACGAAGATCAAGTAACAGTGGGAGGAAGAGAAAAGAATGGCAGAAGCAAAATTTGAAGCTGCTTTGATCAAAAAACTAGAAGCAGAAGGATGGACCTATCGTAAAGATTTATCTTATGTCTCTATTAAGGTCTTAGAGGGACACTGGCGTGAGGTGCTTAATGAAAATAATGCTTATAAATTAAATGGCAAACCTTTGTCTGATGTTGAATTTGGCTTAGTGATTCAAGAAGTTCAGAGGATTAAAACGCCTTATGATGCTCAACTTTTATTGGTAGGGGCAGGGGGTGTCGGCTCTATTCCTATAACACGAGATGACGGCTCTAACTTAGAAGTATGGACCAATGTCAAATATTTAGACACAAAATGAGCTATATTTTGGAAAGTCAACGAAAAACTAGACACGGAGTTAAGAGAATTTAAGAATTATATTTTTCAAAGTCTTTTGGAGACTTGTAATCAAGACCTGAATGCATCCTTTTTGTATTGTAATAGGTCTCAATGTATTTAAATATTTCTTGAGTAGCCTCAGCTCTTGTCTCAAAATGAGCATCATTAATAAGCTCCCTCTTTAGCGTCTTATAAAAAGACTCCATCATTGCATTGTCATAGGGATTTCCTTTACGACTCATGCTAGATTGAGCACCGACTTGACGAAGAGTAGATTGATAACGAGAGCTTGTATATTGACTCCCTTGATCAGTATGGACAATCAAGCCAGGCTGAGGATGTTCTTTCCCACAAGCTTGTAAGAAGCAATCCCTCACCAGTTTATCTTGCATCCGTGAAGACATTGACCAGCCTACAATCTTACGTGAAAAAACGTCGATATTCACGGCTAAGTATAAGGTGCCTTCTTTGGTAGGGATATAGGTCATGTCTCCCAGCCATACTTTATTAGGAGCTGTTGCTTTAAAGATCTGATTAATTAAATTGGGTCTTGAAAGCGAAGCTCCTTTTCTGTTGTAATGTTTATATTTATAACGGCTTCCCTTGGCATAAAGTCCCATCAAGTGCATCAGTTTCCCAACACGTTTCGTGTTGGTCATAATACCAGTATTATGAAGTACCTTGGTAATTCTAACCGCACCATAGCGTCCCTTATGCTCATGAAAGACAGCTTTTATCTTCTCTGAGAGAATTTCTCTCTCCACTTGTTGTTTTGAAGGACGACGATGCATGTATTCATAGAAACCTGAACGAGAAACCTTAAGAACTTTTACTGCATGCTTAATTTTTATCTTCCCATGATGTTTCAAGAGAAATTCAAAACGTTTTACTTGCTTCGCTTCAAGAAGACCCGGAACTTTTTTAGAAGTTCAAGTTCCTCCTTAAGATAACGATTTTCTTTCTCTAACAATTTAATCTTATGTTGGGCATCAGCTAGGGCTGTCCCATTGCCTGGAAAAGCACTTTCTCCATATTCTTCAACTTCTTGAACCCAGCGATAAAGACTATTGGCATGAACCTCAAGCTCTTGGCTGACTTCTTTAACAGAGTAACCCTCTTCAAGAATGAGTTTTACTGCAGAATTTTTAAATTGTTTATCGAATTTTCTTCTTGCCATAATAAACCTTTCCACGATTTCTCTTAACTTTGTGTCTAGTTTATTATAACCTTTCCATTTTCTTAAAATAATTTTCTTCTTTCTAATTTGGAGTTAAACCATTGTTGGCTGAATGAGGATTATAATTGTTATAAAATTGTTCGATGTATTCAAAGCAAGAGAGTTGAACTTCTTGAATGGAGTGATAAGTTCTGCGATTAATTTCTCGTTGTTTAAGATACTTGAAAAAGACCTCAGTGACGGCATTATCATAAGGATATCCAGGCTTGGAGTAAGAAGCAAGCAATTGATGCTCATCTAATAACTTTCTAAAACCCGAATTGCTAGTTGATTATTCAGCCATGATCCGAATGAAAAATAATTGGTTCCTTAGGTTTCCTCTTATTTATAGCTATTTCGGTTCTGTTGCGAAGTTTGAAAATCAAACGCGCCCGCTCTGAACTCCAAATATCTTAGGCTGTTATTCCCATTAATACCTTGATTTCAGTAGACACCGAAAAGCCGAAGAGCGTTCCATTTCTTCGGTTCTTTTTATATATTCCTCGAATGATCTCCATGCCCTTAATCGTGGAAAAGGCTGTACGGAGACTTTGATAAAATTTATTCCGTCGTTTAATAGGTCGATGGTCTTGTTCTATTAAATTGTTAAGATACTTCACAGTTCGGTGCTCTGTCTTAGTATATAAACCCACACTCTGTAACTTTCTAAAGGCGGAGCCAAGAGAAGGTGCTTTATCGGTCACAATTGCTTTCGGCTCACCAAACTGTTTATGGAGTCGTTTTAAGAAAGCATAGGCTGCTTGCGTATCCCGTTTCTTTCGTAACCAGATATCTAAGGTTAAGCCGTCCGCATCAATTGCACGATAAAGATAATGCCAACGTCCCTTAATTTTGATATAGGTTTCATCCATTTTCCATGAATAGAAGGATTGTCTATTTTTCTTCTTCCAAAGATAATAGAGGACTTTGCTGTACTCTTTCACCCAACGATAAATCGTAGTATGACAAACATTTATTCCACGATCATATAACAATTCCTGAACTTCACGATAGCTTAGATTGTAACGCAGGTAGTAACCAACAGCCACAATAATGACGTCTTTTTTGAATTGTTTGCCTTTAAAATGATTCATTACTCTGTCGTCTCTGTCTTTTTTCTCAATTTTACACTAAAATAGATTTTTTGGATAACTTTGCAACAGAACCTATAAGCCTTTATAAACCTGTTTCATAGAAAACCTCTTAAATTGAAAAATAAATTGGGACAAATTTGGGGCAATTATGGTATAAAATCATAGCTACGATTTAATCTCATTGAATTTTTGAGTTTATAAAGTTAAGGAACTAAGCATATTATTTTGGAAGATTTGCACAAAAAATAAATTAAAGAGTCATTAAGAATTGAATTAATGACTTTTTATTATGTTAAGTTTGTTTGATGCTTTTAAGCTATATGTTTTTCTCTTTATAAACTAATAATCAGTATTGAGCTTAACAAGGTGCTATACTTAATTTTATGAGATTACAGTCTCTGTTGTGGAATAGAAACCAAAATTGGTTTCTATTTTTTTGGTTGATATTGTAATTTCGAATTAAAGTGATATACTTAGCTCATGGGTGGTTTAGCGAAAGCACCACACCTTCATCATTAGCTACTCAAATGGGGGTAGCTTTTTTAAATAATGTGTAACTATAAACAAAAATCAGTTTGATAATAAGAGTATGGAGCATCTAACGAATAAAAATAAAGAAAAAAAGGCGATCATAGGCCTACTGTTTTTTGGGTTTGTAGTAAGTATTTTAGTGATATATCTAGTGATAGCTTTACTAATGTAAGAAATAACTTAATGTTCGGATAAGGTAACACATTTTTTAAATAATTTATGAATCCTAATGTTAAATTGACTTTAACTGATATTAGTGTTACACTTGCGAAGTGGGATGGAGCAGTTAGGTAGCTCGTCGGGCTCATAACCCGAAGGTCATAGGTTCAAATCCTATTCCCGCAATATTTTAAGGGCTTTAGGGAGCCCTTATTTTTCTTATAAAAAACTCACCCTTAAGTAAAAATTTTTTCGTGAAATAGGCAGCGCCTAGAATGGAAGTGAAAAATGAAAACAGGAGATAAAATTACATTATCTAATGGGGAACAAGCAATAGTCGTTTCTGGAGATATTAATCTCTATAAGTATGCACTAGTTGTTGAATTAGAAAACCATGATGTCAGGGTGGTTGATAGAGAAACCCTGACACTTGCTAAAGCAAATCCTCATGAAAATCTGGGGAATCACAAGAAAATCAATAAGTTTTAAATAGACCAATTTGACTTTGGTAAGAATAGGTGTTACTATTAAGAGGTAGGTTTTGTCTCGAGTTTAAATGTTTTAGGAATGCACTTTTTCGCAAAATGGGATTTACAGATGATGCGAAAGGATGTATTACATGAATAAAGGAACAATAAATTGGTTTAACGCTGACAAAGGCTATGGTTTTATTATGGCAGATGATATGCAAGATGTGTTTGCTTATCTCTTATCTATTCAGGGAAATGATTTTAAAAAATACGATGAAGGTCAAAAGGTTACTTTTGATATCAAAATGACGTCTCGTGGACGTTATGCTTCAAACGTACATAAAAGATAAATGAGTTAAAGCATGGGGTGTCCTTTGCTTTTTTATTTATTGCTATTGCAAAAATGAATTAAAATGTTATACTGAGTGAGGGAAAGATTAGTTGCTTTCCCTACAGTTCATAAAATCCATGTCACTACGATATGGATTTTATTAATCAGAGAGTAGTTTGACATTGAGTATAATTAGTGTTATTATAAAGAAGTAGATTTTGTCATGAGTAAAATGTTTTATAGATTCACTTTTCGCAAAATAAGATTTACAATTTTGTCGAAAGGAAATAAATATATTATGGCAAATGGAACAGTAAAATGGTTTAACGCTACTAAAGGATTTGGTTTTATTACCTCTGAAGATGGTCAAGATTTGTTCGCTCACTTCTCATCAATCCAATCTGATGGATTCAAATCACTTGACGAAGGTCAAAAAGTTGAATTTGATGTTGAAGAAGGTCAACGTGGACCTCAAGCAGTTAATATCACAAAAGCATAATTGTATCTGAAAATCGTGCAAAAACTGGAGTCATGACTTCAGTTTTTTTATATTCAGTTGCAATTATGAGAGAGTATGATATACTTAGCCAGCAAGAGGAAACTCACACTTCCCATTCATAAATTAGGGGCACTTTAATATAGAGTGGTTTTTTTAATGTTTATTAATTAAAATTAATATTTAAAAGATTTATATAAAAAACCACCTATCACAGCACATAATGATAAGCAGTTTTTGGTGCATGTTCATAGATTAAGAAGTTAATATTTAAAACATACAAATTAATAATACCGTATAGATAGTCTTAAGGTCAAAAATAGAGAGATGTGTTTAATGGAGTACCTTAAACATAAGTGCCAGCAAATGCTGGCTTTTTTTATTTTCTTAGTTATTTGAAGTGCTATAATTATTGGGTTAGTAAATTAAAAAAATGAATCACATCTCTTGAATACGCGTTCTAAAAGTGCTAAATTAAAGTAAGAAAAAGATTATAATCTTTAGAAAGAGGTGGCTTATGATTTGGTCATTAATTGTTGGTGCATTAATCGGATTAATCGCTGGTGCGATTACAAAAAAGGGAAGTTCAATGGGATGGATTTCTAATATCTTAGCGGGGTTAGTTGGATCTTTTGTAGGTCAAGCCTTACTTGGAACTTGGGGACCTTCGCTTGCTGGCATGGCGTTAATACCATCCATTGTTGGTGCAGTGATTGTGGTTGCTGTTGTATCTTTCGTCCTATCTAAAATGAATTAATAGATCTTAGGATCTAGAAAGGAGGAGTTTTGGCAACTGGAAAGAAAGTAATACTCATTATCCTTGATCTCCTTTTACTTACGCTTGTTCTACCAATGACGTGGGATTATTATAATTTCATGGAATATGATTGGATAACAACAACCTCTAGTAACATTCCCTTCATAGGTAAATATATGACAGACTATTTGTTTTGGGGGAACATCGTTTTAACAGTCATATTAATTATCGCCTTGATTGTAATTCTTTTTTACCCTCGAACCTATATGGATGTACAACTCACTTCAAATAATGGAGATTTAACTTTGAAGAAGTCTGCCATTGAAGGTTTTGTAGGTGAAAAAGTAAAAGAAAATGATTACCTTAAAAACTCAAAAATCGCTGTTTCACTTTTTAAAAATAAGATAAAAATTGATATAAAGGGTGAGATTGTTCCTCGAGTTGAAGTGGCCCAAAAAGCTCAAGTTCTGGAACAGGAAATCATTGAAGGGTTAAAAAGTTTCTTTGGATTGGAACATACGGTTAAACTTAAAGTAAAAGTCAATACATTAAGTAAAGATGATAACCCTAAACGCCAACGTGTTATGTAGGAGGGATCAATGGATTATTTCGAAAAAAATCGATACCCAATTATAGGGGGAATCGTAGGTGTACTCATTGCTGTGTGTATCTTCACTATTGGATTTTGGAAAATGATTCTGGTTTTATTTTTAATTGGATTAGGAATTTATATTGGTCTATTTTTAAAAAAATCAGGAATCATTGATCAATTTATAAATCGTAAATAACATTATAAAAGGAGAATATTATGGTACAAGAAAACATGAAAGCATTTGGAACAATGGCAGAAAAAGAAACTCCTAAAACAAAGGAAACCCAACCAGAAATTAAGGGGACTTTGACTTATGAAGATAAAGTTGTGCAAAAGATTGTAGGACTAGCATTAGAATCAGTGGATGGACTTCTTTCTGTAGAAGGTGGGTTCTTCTCAAACTTAACAGGAAAACTTATTAATACTGATGATGTTACAACAGGTGTTGACGTAGAAGTTGGGAAAACACAGGTTGCAGTAGACTTGAAAGTAGTTACAGAATATCGTAAGAATGTGCCTGATATTTATGAAAAAATTAAAGAAGTCATTCGTAAAGAGGTTGCGGCAATGACAGAATTGGAAGTTGTTGAAGTTAACGTAACAGTCACAGATATTAAAACGAAAGAGCAACAAAAAGAAGATGATGTAAGTATTCAAGATCGAGTGACTAGTGCGGCTCAAACAACTGGGAAATTCACCTCTGAACAAGTTGATAAAGTAAAAGACAAAGTAGAAGACAATACAGATAAAGAAGCTAGAGTTAAATAAATTTCTAGATAAATCGTGAGAAATAAATGCCTCTATTATGAGGCTTTTTAGTAAGTGAGTTCATTTATATAGTTTTTTATTTAGATAGAAGCACCGAGTCAAATTGATTAGGTGTAAGATACCCTAAACTTTGATGGATTCGTTTTGAATTATAAAAGGCTTCGATGTACCAGAAAATACTCTGATAGGCTTCTTCAAAGTTCTTATATTTAAATTGATACACCCACTCTCTTTTTAAATGTCCATGCCAAGATTCAAGACTGGCATTATGATAAGGGTATCCCCTTCGACTGAAAGAGTGAGTCATCCCATAATACTTAAGCAACTCTTCATACTCTAGACTCGTATACTGGCTTCCTTGGTCAGAATGAAGAATAACAGCTTCTGGATAGTCTTGTGATTTAATGGCCTTATTTAAAGTTCTTTGCACGGGTCTGTTGCGAAGTTTGAAAATTAAACGCGCCCTCTCTGAACTCCGAATATCTTAGGCTGGTATTCCCATTAATACCTTGATTTAAGTAGACACCGAAAAGCCGAAGAGCGTTCCATTTCTTCGGTTCTTTTTATATATTCCTCGAAGGGTCTCCATGCCCTTAATCGTGGAAGAGGCTGTACGGAGACTTTGATAAAATTTATTCCG
Organism: Lactococcus sp. FSL K6-0773; assembly: GCF_038006485.1. Classification (NCBI taxonomy): domain Bacteria; kingdom Bacillati; phylum Bacillota; class Bacilli; order Lactobacillales; family Streptococcaceae; genus Lactococcus; species Lactococcus sp. FSL K6-0773. The sequence goes on from NZ_JBBOVF010000002.1 coordinate 14,491, forward strand.
TCGTTTAATAGGTCGATGGTCTTGTTCTATTAAATTGTTAAGATACTTCACAGTTCGGTGCTCTGTCTTAGTATATAAACCCACACTCTGTAACTTTCTAAAGGCGGAGCCAAGAGAAGGTGCTTTATCGGTCACAATTGCTTTCGGCTCACCAAACTGTTTATGGAGTCGTTTTAAGAAAGCATAGGCTGCTTGCGTATCCCGTTTCTTTCGTAACCAGATATCTAAGGTTAAGCCGTCCGCATCAATTGCACGATAAAGATAATGCCAACGTCCCTTAATTTTGATATAGGTTTCATCCATTTTCCATGAATAGAAGGATTGTCTATTTTTCTTCTTCCAAAGATAATAGAGGACTTTGCTGTACTCTTTCACCCAACGATAAATCGTAGTATGACAAACATTTATTCCACGATCATATAACAATTCCTGAACTTCACGATAGCTTAGATTGTAACGCAGGTAGTAACCAACAGCCACAATAATGACGTCTTTTTTGAATTGTTTGCCTTTAAAATGATTCATTACTCTGTCGTCTCTGTCTTTTTTCTCAATTTTACACTAAAATAGATTTTTTGGATAACTTTGCAACAGAACCAATCCAAGATACGTTAAGGTCATAGCTTCACTTGAATGGTTTAATAAATGCATCACTAAGCCAATATTATAGTTTGACTGCGTATAGACCCGATAAGCGCCTGTTTTACGCATGGTATGCGTTCCTAGATAGTTAATTCCTAAAAGATCACCAACTCGTGCCATAATCTTATAGGTTCTGTTGCAAAGTTTCCCAAAAGAGTATAGAAGTCCTAGTTTAACATTTTGACTATGCTGGGATCCCCATCAGAACTTTAATTTCAGTCGACACCGAAAATCCGAAGAGCGTTCCGTTTCTTCGGTTCTTTTTGTATATTCCTCGAATAGTCTCCATGCCCTTAATCGTGGTTGAGGCAGTTCGTAAACTTCGATAAAATTTATTACGGCGCTTAATTGGACGATGGTCCTGCTCAATTAAATTATTGAGATACTTCACTGTCCGATGTTCTGTCTTGGTATATAAACCGTTAATCTGTAGCTTTCTGAATGCAGAACTAATCGATGGTGCTTTATCGGTTACAATCACTCTAGGTTGTCCAAATTGTTTATGGAGCCGTTTTAAGAAAGCATAAGCCGCCTGAGTATCCCGTTTCTTTCGTAACCAAATGTCTAAAGTTAATCCATCAGAATCAATTGCACGATAGAGATAATGCCAACGTCCTTTAATTTTGATATAGGTTTCATCCATTTTCCACGAATAGAAGGACTGTCTATTTTTCTTCTTCCAAAGATGATAGAGGACTTTACTGTACTCTTGAACCCAGCGATAAATCGTAGTGTGACAGACATTGATACCACGGTCATACAGTAGTTCTTGAACTTCACGATAGCTCAGATTGTAACGTAGATAATAGCCCACAGCGACAATAATCACATCTTTTTGAAATTGTTTCCCTTTAAAGTGGTTCATTACTCTGTCCTCACTGTCTTTTTACTGAATTTTATACTAAAATAGATTTATTGGTCAACTTTGCAACAGAACCATCTTATAAAACTGTTTCTCAGTAATAGGACGATCAGGACGAGAAGTTGAAGGAAATAACCACTCTGAATTCATATTTTGTTGGATGAGCCATGCATGATAAAGCATTAAATCTTGTTGGACAGGTTTTAAATATAACGTATTTCCCTTACCTGTTTTTTGATCATGAATAAATGCAGTTTGTTTGACTGTTCCATCAAGATTAAAGACATCTGTTTTCTTTAATTTCATGACATCACTTACTCTTAACAAGGTCGCTTTCCCAACTTGGAAAATTGTATAGTTGCGACGACCAGCACGAAAACTATCAAGTAGTGTATCCTGCACCATTTTTAAGATATTTGAATCTTTGATATTTTTAAAAATTTTTGTACATTTTTGAAGTTAGGTCAAGTAATACTCCAAGAAGTTCATTATGATCACCAATCATATCAAATAATTGGTCTTCTGTTAAAACACCACATTTTACTGGGATTTTTTCAATTTCCATATATTCAAACCATTTTTCACTACCATAAAAATTTTTTAATTCAATATAGTTATTGTAAATTGAGTTAAATTTTTCAATACTATCAATTAAATTAGTTAAGACTGGCATAAAAGTGTCATATTTGTTTTCCATTTGTTGAATCAGCTCTATATCTTTGTTATCCATTTGAGAATCCTCTCTTTTTTAGCAATTATCTCAAAAAGCAATTTTTAATGCAATCATTAGTATTTAATAAAGACCCGAATTGCTAGTTGATTATTTAGCCATGACTTGATACCCGATAGAATATCTTAAAGTCTCTGGTTCCAGTGATTTAGCTGATTTTAACAGTAAAGAATACGCTAAAAGTATCATCTCTAATTTCAATTGAAAACCTTGAGGCGAACGACTTTTACAACGCTCAGCTCCTAGATTTGTCAAAAAAGAGAAAACTCGCTCAATCACTTTTCTACGTTTTGAAAAATTAGGGAAAAGGATTTTCTTTTGCTTCGTGTTCTTCCTGACAGGTGTAATTAGATCAATTCCTTTTAATTACAGCCTATCATGCAGTGACTAACCTAGATATCCCATATCTCCAAGGACTGTTGGTGTCCCAAATTGACTCAACACTTCCTCGGTCATTGAACTATCAGCCATTGAAGCAGGAGTAATTGTGTAGTCTATGACATAGCCTGATTCATTGACTAAAGCATGACATTTACATCCATAGAAGTACTGTCCCTTTGTAGCATTGTAGCCAACATTTGCATAATCTCCAAGAACTTTGCTTCTGAAATTACGAATAGGCTGACACAAAGGAAGGGGGAAGCTGTCAATAATGGATACACTCATTCCTTCAACCTCTTTAAAGACGAGTGCTTGGCGAATGACTTGGATACTCGGTAAGAGGGCATTACAACGGCGGACAAAGCGAGAATATTCTAGGAAATTAGGAAATAAACTTTGAGCCAATTGGTGCTTTGCTTTAAGTGTTTCACTAAAATGTAGTACGCCCCATAGGTAACAAGTAATCACTAAGCAATCTGATGTTGCGAGATGGACGTTCTTTCGGTTTTGAACCTCAAGGGGAACACTCGTTTGATAAAGTGTCTCAATGGTTGTCAGTAAATAAACAAAAACTTTTGGAAGTGTGCTATTATAAGTCATATAAGTCGTGCGTTTTCTAATGCTTAGTGGTTTAAGATTAGGATAGCACGACTTATTTATTTTCCAATGAAATTAACTACCAATTCGGGTATAATAAACTATTTTTTTAAACATGTACACGACAGATAGACGACAAAAGAACGACAATCTACCGACACAAAGGTAAAACAACAGTTTTGGAGGAAATAATAAAAGCAGTAATCATACTAAAAACTGCTTTTATTATTGTTTTATTTTTCATGTTACTTTGTTTTGGACTTTTTATTCTTTAGTTTTTTATATTCTTTATTGATGACGTTAAGTCAAGTTTTTAGAGTAACAAACGTAGAATTTTAATCTATTTATTTTAAGCACTTACCTTTTCAAATTGATTAGGTGTAAGATACCCTAAACTTTGATGGATTCGTTTTGAATTATAAAAGGCTTCGATGTACCAGAAAATACTCTGATAGGCTTCTTCAAAGTTCTTATATTTAAATTGATACACCCACTCTCTTTTTAAATGTCCATGCCAAGATTCAAGACTGGCATTATGATAAGGGTATCCCCTTCGACTGAAAGAGTGAGTCATCCCATAATACTTAAGCAACTCTTCATACTCTAGACTCGTATACTGGCTTCCTTGGTCAGAATGAAGAATAACAGCTTCTGGATAGTCTTGTGATTTAATGGCCTTATTTAAAGTTCTTTGCACTAATTCTACAGTCATTCGCTTGCCCAAATCCCAGCAATGACTTTTTTAGTATAACGATCCATAATGGTTGAGAGATAAGCCCATCCTTGTTGAGTAGGAATATAAGTAATGTCGGTTGACCAAACCTTATTTTTCTTTGTAGGTTCAGTCTGTATAAGATTTTTTCGATTGATGTGATCACTTAGTGAGTATCCAGGCTTAAATTTCTTAATGACTACAGACTTGAGTTGAAGTTGCTTCATTAGCTTCTGTACCAGTTTTAACCCGACTTTTTCCCCTTGTTTAAGTAGAAGATGATGAATTTTAGGAGCACCATAGATTCCTCGGTTAGCATTGAAGAGTTGAGACATTTTGAGTGGCAGGTATTGTCTCCTTAATTGAGTTTTAGATGGATGTCGGTTAATCCGTTCATAATAACTTGATTCAGGAACATCAAGGAGTTGACAGCTTAGTCTGACATTGAGTGCTAAAGTTTGTATGGTTTGAGCCATATCCGCAGCACTCACTTCTTTTTCTCGGCGAATATGGTCAATACTTTTTTTAAGATGTCTCGTTCTTCCTTAACTTTAGCCAGTTGTCTTTTTAATTCTAGAAAATCAGCTTTAGAGACGGAGCTTTCATTAGATTTAGAGTAGAGGTCTATCCATTTATAAATTGTTGCAGGGGCCACGTCGTATTCTTTAGACAGCTGGGTGACGGATTGACCAGAATGATAGAAGGCGATAAGGGTTTCTTTAAATTCTTTTGAGTAGCGTTTTTTCATGTTTTTGTCCTTTGTCTAAATTATACAATAGTGACTCTAAGATTTAAGGATAACATCAATCTTTTGTTTTTTCCCGAAAAAAGAGTAATATAGAGATATGTTTAATTTTTTAAGTAAAAAATTATTTTAAGGAGATAAATATAAACATGCAAGGAGTTCTTCTCGCGCTTGTTCCAATGTTTGCTTGGGGTTCTATCGGATTTGTAGCTAATAAATTTGGTGGTGATGCTAAACAACAAACACTTGGAATGACTTTGGGCGCTTTTGTTTTTGCACTTATTGTTTTCTTATTCCGCATGCCAACGTTGACATGGCAAATTTTCTTAATTGGATTTATTGGTGGATTGCTTTGGGTAATTGGACAATTTGGTCAGTTTAATTCAATGAAATACATGGGTGTTTCAGTAGCAAGTCCGCTTTCATCAGGGAGTCAATTAGTAATTGGTGGCTTGATTGGGGTTTTTGCTTTCCACGAATGGACAAAACAAATTCAATTTATTCTCGGATTTATTGCGATGGCTGTTTTGGTAGTTGGGTTCTATTTCTCAGCTAAACGTGACCCAGAAAATGCAGTTGTTGAAGAAGGACGTAATTATACTAAAGGATTGACTGCTTTAACTTACTCAACTTTGGGATATGTTATCTATGTTATTCTTTTTAATAACTTAGCAGTACTTTGGTTCAATGTTCATTTTGATGCACTGACAATTATCTTGCCAATGTCAGTTGGAATGATCTTTGGAGCACTTGTGATGGGTCGTTTCAAAATTAAAATGGATAAATATGTTTATGAAAATATGATTGATGGAGCAATGTTTGGTGTAGGAAATATCTTTATGCTTATGGCTGCAAGCGCTGCTGGTAACGTAATTGCCTTTTCGTTCTCACAATTAGGTGTTATCATTTCAACTATTGGAGGAATTCTCTTCCTTGGTGAAAAGAAAACCAAAAAAGAATTGGTTTATGTTGGAATTGGGATTGTTCTGTTCGTAACAGGTGCAATTTTACTTGCAATTGTAAATTCTAAAGGATAATAAAAAAGCTGTCAGTAAATTGACGGCTTTTTTTGTGAGTTAATTTTCTGACAAGTTTTCTGTCAGTAAAATTTTATAGTTTTTCATTAACGAAATTTACAAAATGATTCCAAAAAACCTTTGGAGCGCTACTACGGGGGACAGTTTTCTTAGCAACCAATGGAATTTGTTCTGCGGTACAATTTGGAAGATAGCCTAAACTATCCTTTACTGTAGTAGAAAGTGTGACAAGTTTTTGGTTTTTAGTCACAGTTGCTTCAACTGAGGCTGTTTTTTTCTTACTGAATTTGACTGTCAGTGATTTTGTATCTGCACTACCATCTGTAGCATAAGGAACAACGGGAGTGATATTTTGTGGAGCAACGAGTTGAACAGATTTTTCTTTTCCATCAGTCACAGCAATTTCTTTAAAATCATCTAAGGATTTATTTTTTTGCACAAGACTGGTCATACGCCAATGACCATAAACATAGTTCATCAGTTGATTTGTGAGGGTGAAAGGAGTTGAGTTGTCAGCAGCAGGATCTGTAGCTTCTAAAACAACCGTAATGATTCTAAAGCCGTTTTGATTTGTTGTTCCAGCAAAACAGTCAATTTGAAAACTTGTTGAACCTGTTTTCAAGCCATCCACACCAGTTCTTGAAGTAGAAAAACCACTAAGCATTTGATTGGTATTAGTTAACCCGAATTGCTAGTTGATTATTTAGCCATGACTTGACACCCGATAGAATATCTTAAAGTCTCTGGTTCCAGTGATTTAGCTGATTTTAACAGTAAAGAATACGCTAAAAGTATCATCTCTAATTTCAATTGAAAACCTTGAGGCGAACGACTTTTACAACGCTCAGATCCTAGATTTGTCAAAAAAGAAAAAACTCGCTCAATCACTTTTCTACGTTTTGAAAAATTAGGGAAAAGGATTTTCTTTTGCTTCATGTTCTTCCTGACAGGTGTAATTAGATCAATTCCTTTTAATTCCAGCCTATCATGCAGTGACTGACCTAAATATCCCATATCTCCAAGGACTGTTGGTGTCCCAAATTGACTCAACACTTCCTCGGCCATTGAACTATCAGCCATTGAAGCAGGAGTAATTGTGTAGTCTATGACATAGCCTGATTCACTGACTAAAGCATGACATTTACATCGGTTCTGTTGCAAAGTTTTCCAAAAATAACTCACGGGCTGCGGCACATGACTACTCAACAGATTGCCTAAAAATGGCAAAATCAGAATGGCCAGTCCCAAGTACAAGGTCAGCATATTCGCCAACGTATGACTCTCATGACGCCACATGATCCACGCATTCCATAAGAGCAAGAAAGCTTGTAAGGTAAAAATCAGCCCAATCAACAGGATCAGCAACACAAACAACGTTCCACTGATAATGATCAACCAGTGGATATTGCTACCTAAAATTGCAATCGCCAGCATGGTTAAAAACGAATAGAAAAATAGCGAAAACCAAATACCGTTACCTAGGCGAACCTTATCGCGATGATAACGCCAACCAAAAATGGTTCCAAATATAATTGGTACTAACCAGCTTCAGTAAAACATTGCTGGAACTGGAACCCAAACCACTGCGTCATTCACATCAATACCCCCGCATTAAGTTTTATTTCAGCTTCCATCATAAAGGACTCCCCGCGGGACTGCAATCAAGAGTCATTACTTCAACTGTTTTTGTTCATTATAGAAATTACGGTAAGCTAAATAGCACGCAATGATTGACCCCAAACTAGTCGCTGATAAGAGCATGAACGTGACCATAATTTGATACCTAATGGCCCGTACTGGATCGACCCCTGCAAAGATCAAACCGGACATCATCCCTGGCAGACTGACTAGACCCACAGTCTTTGCCGAATCAATGGTTGGTGACATCCCCGTACGAATCGCCTCACGCACGATGGCAATCGAAGCATCAAGTAGACCAGCCCCTAACGCCAACCGTTCAAGCACACCTTGCCGCTGGTCATGAAACTGACTATTGAGGCTGCGATAAGCCAGCCCAATTGCGACCATTGAATTCGACGCAATCATACCAGAAATGGGAATCATTTGCGATGGCACAAACTTAATCGCACCAGATAGCACGAGGACGCCGAGTGTTACCCCCGTACTAACAAAAATGGCTAATAACGAAATGGCTAATGCATGGTCAATCCCCGGCCCCCGTTTTTTCGCATTCCAAGCCGCATTGAAGATAATGAAGCCTATCATCGCCAGCGTTAGCCACAAATTGTTGACTCGGAAAATATACTTTAGCAAGTAACCCACGATAAATAGTTGTACAACAGCCCGCACGACACCAATGACGATGTCCCTATCCAAGCCAAGTTTCTGCCACAAACTAATTCCTAACGCGACGAGCACTAACATTGCCGCCAAAAATAGCGACGTATTATTAACTGCTAAATTCATGCGTGTACCTCCAATCTGCCAGCAACCACTTTCGCTAATTGATCTGCCGCAGCAATCTCTGTCGCGTCATGAGTAATCATGATCGTTGTCACGTGATCCTGCTCATTTAACTGTCGTAACCAGGCGTGCACGATTTGCTTATTATTTTCATCCAAACCAGCTGTCACCTCATCTAATAACAACACTTTTGGTAAGAATAAGATGTTGCGAATCAGCGCGACCCGCTGCCGTTCACCACCGGAAAGCTCGATAATCGGCTGATGCAGGGTTCGTTCGGACAGCCCAACATTATTTAACGCCGTTACCACTCGTTGCGTATCCATGACTTGCTTACGAATTTGGTACGGGAAAGCTAAGTTATCTGCCACCGTCTCACCAAATAACGTCGGTTGTTGGAAACAATATGAGACTTGCCGCCGATACATGATTGGGTCATAACTTTCAATCGGCTGCCCATCAAAAATCAAGGTCCCACTTGTTTTAGAAATCATGGCCGCAATGATCCGTAATAACGTACTTTTCCCACCACCGGATGGTCCCGTCAATGTAATATGAGCCCCAGCTGGAATCTGCCAATCAACATCATGTAAAATATGTTGATCAGCGATTTGATAATTAACTTTTTCTAAACTAATCAATGAATTCATATGCCCACCCCCGATTACTAATTTATAATCATTATAACCTGACTGTTAGGCGAATTTCAAACAATCCTCCTCAGTTATCCTGTGTCTTTCCACATGCTATAATGGAGGTTAACACAGTTCACAGAAAAACGAGGTCAAAATCAAACTTATGCCACAACCTAATCATTATTCGCACTAATCCCGATCGCACAATGATCGGCGCCGACAACAGCCGGATGAAAAAGTGCAAGCGACCGTTAACATCGGCCAGCGTTTTCCATTGACCATTCAGCGTTTAGGCATTAACGGTGAAGGTATTGGCGGTTCTGTTGCGAAGTTTGAAAATCAAACGCGCCCTCTCTGAACTCCAAATATCTTAGGCTGTTATTCCCATTAATACCTTGATTTCAGTAGACACCGAAAAGCCGAAGAGCGTTCCATTTCTTCGGTTCTTTTTATATATTCCTCGAATGGTCTCCATGCCCTTAATCGTGGAAGAGGCTGTACGGAGACTTTGATAAAATTTATTCCGTCGTTTAATAGGTCGATGGTCTTGTTCTATTAAATTGTTAAGATACTTCACAGTTCGGTGCTCTGTCTTAGTATATAAACCCACACTCTGTAACTTTCTAAAGGCGGAGCCAAGAGAAGGTGCTTTATCGGTCACAATTGCTTTCGGCTCACCAAACTGTTTATGGAGTCGTTTTAAGAAAGCATAGGCTGCTTGCGTATCCCGTTTCTTTCGTAACCAGATATCTAAGGTTAAGCCGTCCGCATCAATTGCACGATAAAGATAATGCCAACGTCCCTTAATTTTGATATAGGCTTCGTCCATTTTCCATGAATAGAAGGATTGTCTATTTTTCTTCTTCCAAAGATAATAGAGGACTTTGCTGTACTCTTGCACCCAACGATAAATCGTAGTATGACAAACATTTATTCCACGATCATATAACAATTCCTGAACTTCACGATAGCTTAGATTGTAACGCAGGTAGTAACCAACAGCGACAATAATGACGTCTTTTTTGAATTGTTTGCCTTTAAAATGATTCATTACTCCGTCCTCTCTGTCTTTTTTCTCAATTTTACACTAAAATAGATTTTTTGGAAAACTTTGCAACAGAACCCTTGAGGGTATTAACGGCATCATCAAGAAGATTAAGAACACTGCGTACGGCTATACGAATTGGAACAATTTCATCAATCGTATATTCCTGGAACGGGTTTGGTTCAGAGCTAAGAGCAGCAAGGCAGCAGCATAATAAAAGCACCTAGACCAATTAAGGCCTAGATGCTTCACAAAAGATCTATCAACTCTACTTGACGAAGAGCCAATTTTTAAAAGTACTGGCTGTTATTTCATCTTACTCGGTTAAGCCTTAATTCGTTGTCGCAAGCTTCTTATAACTATCTAGCGCACCCGCAAGATCCTTGTCTTTAATCGTCACATGCTGGTTCTTCAATACCTGACTGATAACCCGTTGCATGATGCTTGAATCGCGAGACCATTTAGCGTAAACGCTGGCAGTTAGCGCCTTTTTACTGCTAGTAAAGGTGCCTTTGGCGGGATGGTTAATCATTTTAATAACTTCATACCCGTCTGTCACTTTGACTGGGGTCTGCGTGTAGTCACCATTTTTTAATTTGTAGGCAGCATCCTTAAATGTGGCATCGAGCGTTTTATTGTTTAATTCAAAACTAATCTTCCCGCCGTTATCTTTAGTCGCAGTATCAATGGAATCAGTTTTCGCAAGCGTGGCAAAATCCTTGCCAGCTGCTAAATCACTGATAACTTGCATAGCAGTGTCCTCGTCGCTAGTTAGAATATGTTGGACAGTCACTTTGGGCTGATAGGTCTTCCAAGCGGCCTTGAGCTGGCTTTCAGAAACCTTTTTTAACTTTTTCAGTGCAACTTCACTTAAAAAGTTGGTTCGTAGGCTTTCCTTGAAGCTACTGCGACTGAAACCGTTTTGACTTAAGAAAGCATCGAAATTTTCGCCGTATTGTTGTTTGTAGCTATCATAGGCGTCATTAACTGTTTTAGTGCTAACCGATTTTCCATAGGCATGATTCAATGCACGGTAAATAAGCATGTTAGCAAGCATGGTCTTTGTCGTTGGTGACTGTTTGAGTTCCTTGTAGAAGCTACTTTCAGTCACCTTGCCACCTGAATAGGTCGCAACTGTTTGGTCGGTCTGATTTGACTGACAACCGCTTAGCAGCAGTAAAGCAGTTGCGGTACTTGCCAATAATACTTTAAGGCGCGTTTTTTTCTTCATCGATTCGGTCTCCTCTGAAATGCTTACAGTAAACGTTGTGTATTTATTCTAGCTTTGGCAATTGAGAATTTCAATTCAAATACTCATTTTCTAATAATGCTAAAAATTTCAAAACATCTATAGTCTGTAAACGGCTAAATAATAACGCTAAAAGTTAATTTACAGATAAAAAAATTAATAGAAGATTAAAATTTTAGTTGAATTTGTTCTTTAATAGTATATAATATAATAGTATATACTATTATATTATATACTATTATATTAACTACATCAAGCGTACATTTTGATTTGGTTATGAAACTTTTGGAAAGTGGAGGGTATTGGATGCAAAGGAAAAAGAAAGGGCTATCGATCTTGTTAGCCGGCACAGTCGCTTTAGGGGCGCTGGCTGTCTTGCCAGTCGGCGAAATCCAAGCAAAGGCGGCTATCTCGCAGCAAACTAAGGGATCATCACTCGCAAATACGGTGACGGCTGCTAAGCAAGCGGCCACTGACACAACTGCAGCGACAACGAATCAAGCGATTGCTACACAGTTGGCGGCTAAAGGTATTGATTACAATAAGCTGAATAAAGTTCAGCAGCAAGATATTTATGTTGACGTCATTGTTCAAATGAGCGCAGCGCCTGCCTCTGAAAACGGCACTTTAAGAACTGATTACTCCAGCACGGCGGAGATTCAGCAGGAGACCAATAAAGTGATCGCGGCTCAGGCAAGCGTTAAGGCAGCTGTTGAACAAGTCACCCAACAAACTGCCAGTGAAAGTTATGGCTATGTCGTTAACGGCTTTTCAACTAAAGTTAGGGTTGTTGATATCCCTAAACTGAAACAAATTTCCGGAGTTAAAACAGTCACATTGGCGAAAGTTTATTATCCGACTGATACTAAGGCAAACTCGATGGCGAATGTGCAAGCCGTATGGTCCAATTACAAATATAAAGGTGAAGGCACAGTTGTCTCGGTTATTGACACTGGCATTGATCCAACACACAAAGACATGCGGCTAAGCAATGATAAAGACGTTAAACTAACCAAATCTGATGTTGAAAAATTCACTGATACCGCCAAGCATGGCCGCTATTTTAATTCAAAAGTGCCATATGGGTTTAATTATGCTGATAATAACGACACAATTACAGATGATACGGTTGACGAACAACACGGCATGCATGTTGCTGGGATCATCGGTGCTAACGGGACAGGTGACGATCCAGCCAAGTCTGTTGTCGGAGTTGCGCCAGAAGCACAGCTACTGGCAATGAAAGTTTTCACCAACTCTGACACTTCTGCAACAACCGGGTCAGCTACCTTGGTTTCTGCCATTGAAGACTCGGCAAAAATCGGTGCCGATGTCCTCAACATGTCCTTAGGATCTGGTTCAGGCAACCAAACCTTGGAGGATCCAGAACTTGCTGCGGTGCAAAATGCTAACGAATCAGGAACAGCCGCCGTCATTTCTGCTGGGAACTCAGGAACATCCAGTTCAGCAACTGAAGGCGTCAACAAAGATTATTACGGTTTGCAAGACAATGAAATGGTGGGAACGCCAGGGACATCACGAGGAGCGACCACAGTTGCTTCCGCTGAAAACACGGATGTCATCACTCAGGCAGTGACCATTACTGATGGTACAGGTTTACAGCTTGGACCGGAAACCATTCAGCTTTCAAGCAACGATTTCACTGGTAGCTTTGACCAAAAGAAGTTTTATGTTGTTAAAGATGCTAGTGGCAACCTCAGCAAAGGGAAAGTAGCCGACTATACTGCTGACGCTAAAGGCAAAATTGCCATCGTTAAACGTGGCGAACTTACCTTTGCTGATAAACAAAATTACGCCCAAGCCGCTGGTGCTGCTGGCTTGATCATTGTCAACAACGATGGCACAGCAACACCGGTGACTTCTATAGCGTTAACCACCACCTTCCCAACATTTGGGCTCTCAAGTGTAACCGGTCAAAAGCTGGTTGACTGGGTCACAGCACACCCGGATGATAGTCTCGGTGTCAAGATTGCCCTGACGATGGTACCAAATCAGAAATATACTGAAGACAAGATGTCTGACTTCACATCCTATGGGCCAGTTTCCAATCTTTCCTTCAAACCAGATATTACCGCACCAGGCGGCAACATCTGGTCAACGCAAAACAACAATGGCTACACAAATATGTCTGGTACGTCAATGGCCTCGCCATTTATTGCCGGTTCACAAGCATTGTTGAAACAAGCATTGAATAACAAAAACAACCCTTTTTATGCTTACTACAAACAACTTAAAGGGACAGCGCTCACCGATTTTCTTAAGACAGTTGAGATGAATACTGCCCAGCCAATCAACGATATTAACTACAATAATGTTATCGTATCGCCGCGGCGGCAAGGGGCCGGTCTTGTTGATGTGAAGGCAGCCATTGATGCATTAGAAAAGAATCCGTCAACGGTTGTCGCCGAAAACGGCTACCCGGCAGTTGAATTGAAAGACTTCACGAGTACGGACAAGACCTTTAAACTGACCTTCACGAATCGCACGACCCATGAACTAACCTATCAAATGGACAGTAATACGGATACTAATGCCGTTTATACATCAGCGACTGACCCTAATTCTAGGGTTTTGTATGACAAGAAGATTGATGGAGCAGCCATTAAAGCTGGCAGTAACATAACTGTGCCTGCTGGAAAAACGGTGCAGATTGAATTCACACTATCTTTGCCGAAGGCTTTTGACCAACAGCAATTTGTTGAAGGTTTTCTGAACTTTAAGGGTAGCGATGGATCGCGCTTGAACTTGCCATACATGGGCTTTTTTGGTGACTGGAATGACGGTAAGATTGTCGATAGTCTCAATGGGATCACTTATAGTCCTGCTGGTGGTAATTTTGGCACCGTGCCACTATTGACGAACAAAAATACAGGCACTCAATATCATGGCGGCATGGTCACAGACGCTGATGGCAACCAGACAGTTGACGATCAGGCGATTGCTTTTTCGAGTGACAAGAATGCCTTATATAATGAAATCAGCATGAAGTATTATCTATTGCGCAATATCAGCAACGTCCAAGTTGATATTCTTGATGGTCAGGGCAATAAAGTTACGACTCTCAGCAGTTCCACCAATCTGACGAAGACCTATTATAATGCTAATTCGCAGCAGTACATCTACTACCATGCTCCAGCGTGGGATGGCACCTATTATGATCAACGTGATGGCAACATCAAGACGGCTGATGATGGCAGTTATACTTATCGTATTTCCGGTGTACCGGAAGGCGGCGACAAACGTCAAGTGTTTGATGTGCCTTTCAAGCTCGACTCTAAGGCGCCGACAGTTCGTCATGTCGCTTTGTCAGCCAAAACGGAAAATGGGAAAACCCAGTATTATTTGACAGCTGAAGCCAAGGATGATTTGAGTGGTCTTGATGCCACCAAGAGCGTTAAAACTGCAATTAATGAAGTGACGAATCTTGATGCTACCTTTACCGATGCTGGGACAACGGCTGATGGGTACACCAAAATTGAAACGCCATTATCTGATGAACAGGCCCAAGCACTTGGCAATGGCGACAATTCGGCTGAGCTGTACTTGACTGATAATGCATCCAATGCCACTGATCAAGATGCCAGCGTTCAGAAGCCGGGGTCTACATCGTTTGATTTAATTGTGAACGGCGGCGGTATCCCAGACAAGATCTCAAGTACCACAACCGGCTACGAAGCCAATACTCAAGGTGGCGGGACGTATACGTTTAGTGGAACGTATCCAGCAGCGGTTGACGGTACTTACACTGATGCACAAGGAAAGAAACATGATTTGAACACAACCTACGATGCTGCGACTAACAGTTTCACTGCCTCAATGCCGGTCACAAATGCTGATTACGCCGCGCAAGTGGATCTATATGCCGATAAGGCGCTTACCCAGTTGCTTAAACATTTTGACACTAAAGTTCGGCTGACGGCGCCAACCTTTACTGATTTGAAATTCAACAATGGCTCGGATCAGACCTCTGAAGCGACCATCAAGGTTACAGGGACGGTTAGTGCTGACACCAAGACAGTTAATGTTGGCGACACCGTAGCAGCACTTGATGCACAACATCACTTTAGTGTTGATGTACCGGTTAATTATGGTGACAATACCATCAAAGTGACCGCCACCGACAAAGACGGAAACACCACGACGGAGCAAAAGACGATTACCTCGTCTTATGATCCTGATATGTTGAAGAATCCTGTGACGTTCGATCAAGGTGTGACATTTGGTTCCAATGAATTCAATGCCACCTCGGCTAAGTTCTATGACCCTAAGACCGGGATTGCGACGATTACTGGTAAGGTCAAGCACCCAACGACAACGTTGCAGGTTGATGGTAAGCAAATTCCAATCAAGGATGATCTGACTTTCAGTTTCACTTTAGATTTAGGTACTCTTGGACAAAAACCGTTTGGGGTTGTTGTGGGTGACACCACTCAAAACAAGACCTTCCAAGAATCGTTGACCTTCATTTTGGATGCAGTGGCGCCAACATTGTCATTGGACAGCTCGACAGATGCACCGGTTTATACCAACGATCCAAACTTCCAGATTATCGGAACAGCCACTGACAATGCGCAATATCTGAGTCTGTCAATTAACGGCAGTTCTGTCGCCAGCCAATACGCAGACATCAACATCAATAGCGGCAAACCAGGTCATATGGCTATTGATCAGCCCGTTAAATTGCTCGAAGGCAAAAACGTGCTGACTGTTGCTGTTACAGATAGCGAAGACAACACCACGACCAAGAACATCACAGTTTACTACGAACCAAAGAAAACACTGGCAGCACCAACTGTGACGCCAAGTACCACTGAACCAGCCCAAACGGTGACTCTGACGGCAAACGCTGCCGCAACGGGCGAAACGGTTCAGTATAGTGCTGATGGTGGCAAGACATATCAGGATGTTCCGGCAGCCGGTGTCACGATCACGGCAAATGGCACCTTCAAGTTTAAGTCGACTGATTTATACGGTAATGAATCACCAGCCGTCGACTATGTTGTCACCAATATCAAGGCCGATGATCCTGCACAATTGCAGGCAGCTAAGCAGGCACTGACTAATCTGATTGCTTCCGCCAAAACGCTAAGTGCCAGCGGTAAGTATGATGATGCCACAACGACTGCTTTAGCAGCGGCAACGCAGAAGGCACAAACGGCGCTTGATCAGACGAACGCCTCAGTTGATTCACTTACTGGTGCCAATCGAGACCTGCAAACTGCGATCAATCAATTAGCTGCCAAGTTACCTGCAGATAAGAAGACTTCGCTGCTTAACCAGTTGCAATCTGTGAAGGCTGCGCTGGGAACGGACTTGGGCAATCAAACTGATCCAATCACTGGCAAAACATTTACTGCAGCGTTAGACGACCTAGTGGCACAAGCTCAAGCAGGCACGCAAACGGACGACCAGCTTCAAGCGACTCTTGCCAAGGTACTTGATGCAGTATTAGCAAAACTTGCGGAGGGTATTAAAGCGGCAACACCGGCTGAGATTGGCAATGCTAAAGATGCTGCAACTGGCAAAACTTGGTATGCCGACATTGCTGACACATTGACGTCTGGTCAAGCCAGTGCTGATGCGTCTGACAAGCTTGCACATTTACAAGCTTTGCAAAGTCTGAAAACGAAGGTGGCAGCTGCCGTTGAAGCGGCCAAGACAGTTGGTAAAGGCGACGATACAACCGGTACTAGCGACAAAGGCGGCGCTCAAGGTACCCCGGCGCCCGCTCCAGGCGACACAGGTAAGGACAAAGGCGATGAGGGCAGCCAGCCTAGTTCTGGCGGTAATATCCCAACAAAGCCAGCCACAACGACGTCAACGAGCGCGGATGATACGACTGATCGTAATGGTCAACATACATCCGGTACTAGCGACAAAGGCGGCGCTCAAGGTACCCCGGCGCCCGCTCCAGGCGACATAGGTAAGGACAAAGGCGATGAGGGCAGCCAGCCTAGTTCTGGCGGTAATATCCCAACAAAGCCAGCCACAACGACGTCAACGAGCACGGATGATACGACTGATCGTAATGGTCAACTTACATCCGGTAAGGGAGCATTACCCAAGACAGGAGAGACAACTGAGCGGCCAGCGTTTGGCTTCTTGGGTGTCATTGTGGTCATTCTGATGGGGGTATTAGGATTGAAACGGAAACAACGTGAAGAATAGCCTGTCCATGCGTTGCGTTTAGGGCAGCAGCGTATCGACAAAAAGAAAAGGGCGCTACGATATTTGGAGTTGAGGTTCAAAGTCAAATGGTACTGATGACCGGTAAAATTTAATATTTTGAACCTTGCTTAGGCAGCTGACTTCACATTGTTGAGATCAGCTGCCTTTTGCTTATAGTTCATTGAGTAGAAACGGTTCTGTTGCGAAGTTTGAAAATTAAACGCGCCCTCTCTGAACTCCGAATATCTTAGGCTGTTATTCCCATTAATACCTTGATTTCAGTAGACACCGAAAAGCCGAAGAGCGTTCCATTTCTTCGGTTCTTTTTATATATTCCTCGAATGGTCTCCATGCCCTTAATCGTGGAAGAGGCTGTACGGAGACTTTGATAAAATTTATTCCGTCGTTTAATAGGTCGATGGTCTTGTTCTATTAAATTGTTAAGATACTTCACAGTTCGGTGCTCTGTCTTAGTATATAAACCCACACTCTGTAACTTTCTAAAGGCGGAGCCAAGAGAAGGTGCTTTATCGGTCACAATTGCTTTCGGCTCACCAAACTGTTTATGGAGTCGTTTTAAGAAAGCATAGGCTGCTTGCGTATCCCGTTTCTTTCGTAACCAGATATCTAAGGTTAAGCCGTCCGCATCAATTGCACGATAAAGATAATGCCAACGTCCCTTAATTTTGATATAGGTTTCGTCCATTTTCCATGAATAGAAGGATTGTCTATTTTTCTTCTTCCAAAGATAATAGAGGACTTTGATGTACTCTTGCACCCAACGATAAATCGTAGTATGACAAACATTTATTCCACGATCATATAACAATTCCTGAACTTCACGATAGCTTAGATTGTAACGCAGGTAGTAACCAACAGCGACAATAATGACGTCTTTTTTGAATTGTTTTCCTTTAAAATGATTCATTACTCTGTCGTCTCTGTCTTTTTTCTCAATTTTACACTAAAATAGATTTTTTGGAAAACTTTGCAACAGAACCGACAGGAGCAATAAGGGATTTTTAATTCTTGAAAAGGAAATGAAAAAGGAATATAATAAAAGTGCTTACAAAGTTAATGAAAAGGAGTTTTTTAAAATGAAAACCCAAGAACTTAATTTAAAACAATTTGTAATGTTGTCTGAAAAGGAACTTCAAGAAATTAGTGGAGGAGGCGGATGGGGTTCTGCTTTTGCAGGATGGCTTGGAGGAATTGGTGTTAAATCAGGTCAAACTGCCCAACAAGTAGTTAATCAATTAAATGTTGTAACGGGCTTTCACGCTTATAATCATAATCCATATGGTAGTGGTGGTACACCAAACGATTGATTGAGAAGTATGTTTACATTGATTTTCTCTAATTTAACAGGAGGTATAATTATTAAAGCGATTTATAAAGATAAGACTGTAGATGTCTGGGAAATAAGTAAAAATAATGAACAACCAGATTGGGTAAAAAATGCTTTTAAAGAAAATTATCTTAGTTGGTATGACGAAAGATTAAAAATTCTAATGAATGGCATCAAACCTTCAGCTAAAAGTTCTTTAAAATTGGGAATTATGGGCTCTGTTGCTGGAAGTTTAGCTGGTGGATTAGCGGGAAACAATATTTATGTGATGGGTGAAATTGGAGATTATTTAGATATAACCAACCGCAAAGTTGTATCTAAAGAAAAATTTTTTAAAAAATATAGTGTTTGAATCAAAACGCTCTTTGAGCATTTTTTTAGGTTTTAAACTGATTTGCTGAGCGTTAGTGTTGGGAAAAATTCGTGAATATAAAAGGAAAACTACGACAAGAAAGTATTTACTAACAATTGTCTGAGCTAGTTTTCTCGACAGTGGTGTCACTATTTTTTTATCCAGGAAGATAAGGAGAATTAGATACTGAAATATTTTGTGACATTTTTGTCTCCAACACAGAACATGGGAACATTGAATTGGCAAACAATGATATTGGATGATTATCTTGTTGATGATTCCTACTGGGAAAATACCAAATTAGAATTATCAAAAGAAGTAGAATGGATTACGCAAAGTGAACTCTACAAAAAAGTAAAACGCAATGATGGTTCGGGTAATGATATTATATTATCGGTACCAGTTAGTGCGGTTTTAGAAATGATAAAATCATTTTTTATACTAGGACACAGTTAATGATATGTTTTGTACTATTCGGTACAAAATGTTTGTATTTCAAAAAAGAAGATGTTAATATAATTATACCAAGTGGTACAAAACAATGTTGTTAGATACAATCTAATCTAACCATTTGAATCTAAAGATATGGAGGTGTACAACTTGAGAAATACGAAAGAAAAGATATTGACGGCTACAGAACAGCTTATATATAAAAAAGGTTATACAGGGACTTCTATTAATGATATTTTAGATGAAACTGCGACAGGCAAAGGGCAATTCTATTATTACTTTGATTCAAAAAAAGAAGCTTGCCTAGCAGTCATCGATAATCATGTTAAAATTTGGCAAACACATTTGCTAAATGGAATCCTATCGAGAGATGAAAGTCCACTGGCAAACTTGAAAGAGATGCTGGATTGGATTTACAGTGATCATGCGCAAAAAAAAATATACTACGGCTGTCCTGTAGGTAATCTCGTTATTGAGCTTTCCGCCCTAGATGAGGATTTTAGAAAACCTCTTGAACAACTATTTTCAGATTTACAAAAAAAAATTGCGGAAAATCTATCAGCTTTAACAGGACTGCTGGTGAAACAAAATCTTCCTGCAGCACATGCAATTATTGCTCAAATTCAAGGAAGTCTTCTACTCTTGAAAGTGACTCAAGATTTAAATGTTCTTGAATCAAATTTTGATTTATTAAAAACTAGTTTTGAAAAAGTGGGAGAAAAATAATGAAAAAATTGGATATGATAGTTATCGGACCAGGTCCTGCCCCGCCTACTGCTGTGATACGACGTAAATCTTTATGTCAGCAGTTGAATCTAAAGAAAAAGTCAAGCTTTTGCAGGCCGATGCGATTCGGAGAGAATATCCCATTGCCGATGTTCAAAAAAGATGGCAAAGTTGTCAAACATTCATAGACGTTCTTCGTAAGGGGATACTTAAGCAACTCATTGCAGAATTATCATAAAAATTTTATATTTAAAGGAGAACAAAATGTTCAATAACAAAAATACAGCATTCGTCGTTACAGACCCACAAGTCGAATTCCTCAAACCAAAAGGTGCAGGCTATGGTCTAACAAAAGATATCCTCAGAAAATATCATACCACTGAGAATCTTACAGAACTCTTCAAACATGCTAAAGCAAAAGGCTATAAAATCTTTATTTCACCACATTACTTTTACGACCATGACCAAAACTGGAAATTTGGTGGTCAAGGCGAACAAATGATGTTGAATAATAAAATGTTCCATCGTGAACACCAGTATCAAGAAACAGTGAAAGGTTCAGGAGCAGACTTCGTGGAGGAACTCAAACCTTACTTGGATGAAAATACTATCATCACAAGCCCCCACAAAATCTTCGGTCCCGAATCAAATGACTTGGCGCTTCAACTCCGTAAAAACGGCATTGATACTGTTATCTTGGCTGGAATGAACGCAAATCTCTGTGTGGATTCACACTTGCGTGAACTCGTAGAATTAGGTTTTCACGTTCACGTTGCAGCTGACGCAACAGGAGCACCTGGTCAAGAAGCCTATGATGCAGCAATAACAAATTTTGGATTTGTTGCAGATCGCACCATGAGTACAGCAAAAGTTCTTGAAGAGCTTTGAAGCAATAGGTAAACAGGCAAATTAAATGAAAATAATATTTGATGAACTAGCTACTGAAAAAATTAAAAGCTTCGGTGCTGTGGTAAATCTATCGTGGATAATAAGTTAGTTCAAAACTAAAATTTGGAGATTTTTAAATGAAAAAAATAGACGTAAAAAATATCGTTGTTGGTTTTGGTAAAGGTGGAAAGACCTTGGCCAAATTCCTTGCTGGAAAAAAAAGAAAGTGTCGTCGTTATTGAACAATCAACTCTAATGTATGGTGGGACTTGTATCAACATCGGCTGTATTCCATCAAAATTTTTGATTGTCAACGGTGAAAAAGGTTTGAAATTCACAGAAGCTGAAGAAAAAAAAGCGATGCTTACAGGTAATTTGAATCTAAAAAATTATCACATGATTGCGGATGAAGCAACAGCTGAAGTTATTGATGGCAAAGCAAAATTTGTCTCTGATCACGAAATCGAAGTGATGGATGCTGAGGGTGAAGTCATTGCACAACTAATTGGCGAACGTATCTTTATCAATACTGGCGCGACACCTGTCTTGCCACCAATTCCCGGACTTGTGGACAGTAGAAATGTTGTGACTTCAACTGAATTAATGGATTTGAAGCAGCTTCCTGAACATTTGACGATTATTGGTTCTGGTTATATTGGTCTTGAATTTGCTTCAATGTTTGCAAGTTACGGATCAAAAGTAACAGTTCTTGATATTTTCGATAACTTCCTTCCTCGTGATGATGAAGATATTTCGAAGTTGGTTCGTTCCGACCTTGAATCTAGGGGGATTATCTTTAAGCTTGGCGTGAAGATTGATGCTATTACTGACAATAGCGTTGAAATAATAAATAAAGAAGGCAAAAAAGTTTCAATCTTATCAGATAAAATTTTGGTTGCAACAGGTCGCAAACCCAATACTGCTGGACTTGGACTTGAAAACACTAATATTCAACTTGGTCAACGTGGAGAAATTGTGGTCAACGATAAACTTGAAACCACTGTTCAAAATGTATGGGCACTTGGGGATGTGCATGGCGGTTTACAATTTACTTACACTTCCCTTGATGATTTCCGTATTGTAAGTAATAACCTTTATGGAGATGGTAAGCGGAGTCTGTCTGACCGCAAAAATGTACCAACCTCTGTGTTTATCACACCTGCCTTGTCTAAAGTTGGCCTTAATGAAAAAGCTGCTAAAGCAGCGGGCATCGATTATCGTCTCTTCAAACTTGCTGCGACAGCCATTCCAAAATCAGCTGTCTTGAATCAGTCTAAAGGCTTACTCAAAGCTTTGGTTGATCCAGAGACAGACAAAATTCTTGGTATTACAATTTACGCAGAAGAATCTTATGAAACAATTAATCTCATAAGTCTTGCGATTGAAGTAGGCTTGCCTTACACATTATTGCGTGACAAAATTTACACTCATCCAACCATGACTGAAGCATTAAATGATTTGTTTGCCGCTAAAAATGAAGTAAAGTAAAATAAAATAGTCAAATTTGATGGAAATCGAGTATGAGTTACTGACATACTACCAATAACTTTTTATATCTTGATAATTAAAACGAAAGTTTTTAATAGTTATTTTAAGTCAATTTAATGAATTGCCCGATTACCCTTGAAAAGTTGAGCAATATGAGCAGATTATGACAGTTTTATGAGAAGATGAGAGTGTTTATCTTTCTTAATTAAACGAGATGACAAAAAAACGAAGTTGTGATAAAATAAGGGTAAAGAAAAAGGAATTGCGCTAACAAGTCCTAGTGTATCCGATTAAAAGTCGGTGGCAGTATAATGTTCTAAGAACCGTTAACTGATGTGTACCCCAAAAGTTAGACTTTTTATCCAAGTAGAAATACTTGGATTTTTTTAATTGTTTTGGTAATTCAAGCGAAATTGAATTGGACTCATCCAGTTCAATTTTTGTTTGATTCGTTTTGTATTATAGTACCTAATCCAGATTACAATAACCTGTTCCAGTTCTTCGAAAGACGAGAAGATATGTCCGTAGTAAATTTCTTGTTTAAGTAGCCCAAAGAAATTCTCCATAACTGAATTATCATGACAGTTTCCTTTACGGCTCATAGACTGAAAAATTCTATGAGATTTTAATTTAGAAACATAGTCTCTCATTTGGTATCCCCATCCTTGATCTGAGTGGAAAGTACGTCGATAAGGACAATCAGATGTCACAGCTAAGGCTTGATTTAGAGCAATATCAATTGATTGATAAGAGGGTTGTTTAGAGATATGATAACTAATCACCTCGCTATTAAATAAATCAATGTAAGGATTGAGATAACACTTTTTCTAAATTCCATCTTCATAATATTTGAATTCTGTCGTATCTGTTGTGATTTTTTGATGAGGAATGGAAGTTCTGAATCGTCTGTGTAATTTATTTTTAGCTACCGTCCCTACTTTTCCTTTATATGAATTATATTTACGTGATTTGTGCCAATAAGACGTCACACGAAGCCCTAGCTTCTTCATTAAGCGCTGTACCTTCTTGTGGTTGACGTTGATAGCCACGTTGCTTAAGTAATTCACTCATTGGACGATAACCTGCATTGGCATGTTCTTGACGTATTTTAAGCATTTCTTTTTCGATAAGCTCATCTTTGTTTACCCGTTCAAAACAGTTAACCCAATAATAATAAGTGGCTTTAGGGAATCCTGTAACTTTCAAGATTTCTTTGAGTTTGAAGGTTTTACGGAGACTGTAGATGAGTCTTGATTTTTGTTCATTAGAGCATTTTTCTCCAATCTCCGAAGTCCTTTTAAATAAGCTACCTCAATTTGCGCATAACGTAATTCTTGTTCAAGTTCTTTAATTCGTTGAGAATCATTTGGGTTCTGAGTCATAGACGATGCAATGCTTTCTAGTTTTTTACGCCGTCCTCTCTTTTTGCTTATTGGGACTTCTCCATAAATTTTGAAATGATTAACCCAGCTTGCAAGTAAGGTAAAATTAGTAATTTCGAATTTTCTTGCCACAGCTTCATACGTTAAATCAGTTGTTAAATAACATTGTACCGCATTTTCTTTCAACTCCATAGAATAATTTTTATTGACTTTGGAGTGAGCTGTAGGAAGTCCCTCTGCTCGATAATTGCGAATCCAGCGTCTAACCTGACTAGATGAACCTACGTTGTGCAGTTTAGCAAGATAGGTAGCGCCTCCCTTGCCAGATAAATAATCTTGAATAACGCGTTGTTTTAATTCTATGGAATATTTGACCATAAGAAAAGACCTCCGAATGGAAAGGTTATAATAAACTAGACACAAAGTTAAGAGAAATCGTGGAAAGGTTTATTATGGCAAGAAGAAAATTCGATAAACAATTTAAAAATTCTGCAGTAAAACTCATTCTTGAAGAGGGTTACTCTGTTAAAGAAGTCAGCCAAGAGCTTGAGGTTCATGCCAATAGTCTTTATCGCTGGGTTCAAGAAGTTGAAGAATATGGAGAAAGTGCTTTTCCAGGCAATGGGACAGCCCTAGCTAATGCCCAACATAAGATTAAATTGTTAGAGAAAGAAAATCGTTATCTTCAGGAGGAACTTGAACTTCTAAAAAAGTTCCGGGTCTTCTTGAAGCGAAGCAAGTAAAACGTTTTGAATTTCTCTTGAAACATCATGGGAAGATAAAAATTAAGCATGCAGTAAAAGTTCTTAAGGTTTCTCGCTCAGGTTTCTATGAATACATGCATCGTCGTCCTTCAAAACAACAAGTGGAGAGAGAAATTCTCTCAGAGAAGATAAAAGCTGTCTTTCATGAGCATAAGGGACGCTATGGTGCGGTTAGAATTACCAAGGTACTTCATAATACTGGTATTATGACCAACACGAAACGTGTTGGGAAACTGATGCACTTGATGGGACTTTATGCCAAGGGAAGCCGTTATAAATATAAACATTACAACAGAAAAGGAGCTTCGCTTTCAAGACCCAATTTAATTAATCAGATCTTTAAAGCAACAGCTCCTAATAAAGTATGGCTGGGAGACATGACCTATATCCCTACCAAAGAAGGCACCTTATACTTAGCCGTGAATATCGACGTTTTTTCACGTAAGATTGTAGGCTGGTCAATATCTTCACGGATGCAAGATAAACTGGTGAGGGATTGCTTCTTACAAGCTTGTGGGAAAGAACATCCTCAGCCTGGCTTGATTGTCCATACTGATCAAGGGAGTCAATATACAAGCTCTCGTTATCAATCTACTCTTCGTCAAGTCGGTGCTCAATCTAGCATGAGTCGTAAAGGAAATCCCTATGACAATGCAATGATGGAGTCTTTTTATAAGACGCTAAAGAGGGAGCTTATTAATGATGCTCATTTTGAGACAAGAGCTGAGGCTACTCAAGAAATATTTAAATACATTGAGACCTATTACAATACAAAAAGGATGCATTCAGGTCTTGATTACAAGTCTCCAAAAGACTTTGAAAAATATAATTCTTAAATTCTCTTAACTCCGTGTCTAGTTTTTCGTTGACTTTCCAGAAAAGTCTATATTTCGGAGGTCTTTTCTTATGGTCAAATATTCCATAGAATTAAAACAACGCGTTATTCAAGATTATTTATCTGGCAAGGGAGGCTCTACCTATCTTGCTAAACTGCACAACGTAGGTTCATCTAGTCAGGTTAGACACTGGATTCGCAATTATCGAGCAGAGGGACTTCCTACAGCTCACCCAAAGTCAATAAAAATTATTCTATGGAGTTGAAAGAAAATGCGGTACAATGTTATTTAACAACTGATTTAACGTATGAAGCTGTGGCAAGAAAATTCGAAATTACTAATTTTACCTTACTTGCAAGCTGGGTTAATCATTTCAAAATTTATGGAGAAGTCCCAATAAGCAAAAAGAGAGGACGGCGTAAAAAACTAGAAAGCATTGCATCGCCTATGACTCAGAACCCAAATGATTCTCAACGAATTAAAGAACTTGAACAAGAATTACGTTATGCGCAAATTGAGGTAGCTTATTTAAAAGGACTTCGGAGATTGGAGAAAAATGCTCTAATGAACAAAAATCAAGACTCATCTACAGTCTCCGTAAAACCCTCAAACTCAAAGAAATCTTGAAAGTTACAGGATTCCCTAAAGCCACTTATTATTATTGGGTTAACTGTTTTGAACGGGTAAACAAAGATGAGCTTATCGAAAAAGAAATGCTTAAAATACGTCAAGAACATGCCAATGCAGGTTATCGTCCAATGAGTGAATTACTTAAGCAACGTGGCTATCACGTCAACCACAAGAAGGTACAGCGCTTAATGAAGAATCTAGGGCTTCGTGTGACGTCTTATTGGCACAAATCACGTAATTATAATTCATATAAAGGAAAAGTAGGGACGGTAGCTAAAAATAAATTGCACAGACGATTCAGAACTTCCATTCCTCATCAAAAAATCACAACAGATACGACAGAATTCAAATATTATGAAGATGGAATTCAGAAAAAGTGTTATCTCAATCCTTACATTGATTTATTTAATAGCGAGGTGATTAGTTATCATATCTCTAAACAACCCTCTTATCAATCAATTGATATTGCTCTAAATCAAGCCTTAGCTGTGACATCTGATTGTCCTTATCGACGTACTTTCCACTCAGATCAAGGATGGGGATACCAAATGAGAGACTATGTTTCTAAATTAAAATCTCATACCCGAATTGCTAGTTAATTTCATTGGAAAATAAATAAGTCGTGCTATCCTAATCTTAAACCACTAAGCATTAGAAAGCGCACGACTTATATGACTTATAATAGCACACTTCCAAAAGTTTTTGTTTATTTCTAAAGTCCTTGCCAATTTTAAACAAATGGATTATAATTTGAAACATGAAAAAAACAACTTATCAATTTCTCTCACCTCTATTGGTTGTGAGTAGCCTTCTCGTTTTGGGAAATGTGTTCCCTTCTCATGCAAAAGCAGGAATGGTTAATATTAATAGCACTCCTGAAGCGACGATTCCTACTATTCCTATACCATCTGAAAATAAAATTGATTCCGAACAAGAACCACTTCTACCTACAGAATGGACGATTGACCTTCCTATTCACTCAGAAAAATATTCTGAAACCAATTATGCTTATAAACAATGTACTTGGTGGGTTTATAATAGAGCCCAAGAATTCGGGATTCACTTCAGTACCTCAATGGGAAATGGAGGAGAATGGCAAAATAATCTTGCTTATGAGATCACGACAACTCCGCAACTTCATAGTGCGGTGAGTTTCAGACCTGGACAGATTATTGGCGGACAATGGCAAGCTGATCCAACTTATGGACATGTGGCGTTTGTGGAGGCCATCCATCCCGATGGCTCAATCTTGATTTCACAGTCTGGAACAGGATTCTCTACCTTATACAACTATCAAGTACTGACAGCCACAGAGGCTGCTCAACTTCATTATGTGATTGGAAAATAAAAAGAAAATGCTACCGAATCAATTCAGTAGCATTTTTTTGTTTATTAAGATGTGAAATCACAATATGAGTTTCTTGAAAATTGGAGTTTTTCTGACAGAACACCACTAAACTCCTTCTATAAGTTTGAACAATTACAATTTAAATAAATCATATCCAGGATAAGAGAATCTATCAACTAATTTTCCTAGAAGTTCCAACATTACTTCTTTCCCCTGGAAAATGGAATTGAAATTTTCTTTTTCTTTTCTTTTCATCGCTCCCCATGAGCTTGGGTTAATAACTAGATTTTCTGTTGTACTCGGTACAACATTATTAACAAAATTTTTCTTTTCTTCCTCATTAATGCTGCCTAATTTCTCACCAATGGTACAAAATAGTTCATCATTACTTTTGAGCCAAGCAATTATGAAATACATTTTTCCATTATCAGGAAAAATTGTATAGTAAATGTGTTTAGCCGGAATATCAAAGTCCTCTAAATCTTGAATTCTTAGTCCAGAATAATCAAACCTTGGTTCTTCCATACCAGTTGCAGCGAAGTTACTTTCTCCTTCAAATTCCCAGACAAAATAGGTTAAACAATTGTATTTATTATCTATTATCGCTTTGTCAAACTCTTCCTTTTCTATCAACAAGTCGTCGTGTCCTATTTTGGAAACCCACAATTGCTTCATTGTTTCCGAATTTCTTGCAATTGATGGCATCATCGAAAATAAATATTGATAAAATCTATGCCCTTCTTCCTTTCTATGAAGTTCCAGCACAAATGCTCGATAAATATGTAGAAATACTTGTTCCTCACTTCCCTCAAAGTCTTTATCTTCAATAGGTCTAAAAGTATACTTATCATGCTCATTACAAAAACCTGTAAAAGTAGTAGCCTCCTTTCTTCCGTATTCTGTTTGTTCATTAAAATTTAAATTTTTTGGAATAGGCATTAGTACAACACCATCATCAGCTATTTTTGATAGTATCTTATTGTTTTGTATTGAATGTGCAGAAATTATTTTTTCAGAACACTCGTTTTTTACAGGGTGGTGGCACTCTCTAAAACGAGCCTGCTTCCTCCCCTTGCTGTATAATTTATTAAAGCTCTCCGCATCTATGCTCTCTCTTTCCAATAAATCTTTTTTCCTCATACAGCAACTTTTGAATTTAATATCACTACCACAAAAACATTTCTCATTTCTACCAATAGTATACTTTTTCATCACACTCCTTTTAATACCTATATAATAAGTCTATTTCCTATATTTTATTATTTTTTTCTTCTGAAATACTAACTTCTCCATTGCAGGCGTTAGCTATGGGGTAACTGTTTTTCTTTCCGTCAGTTTGATTTATCACTACTACTGATTCATAATTCTTTATTGATTGTTAGTTAGTTAGTTAGTGATTATCTTACGGCCTTCTCTATTTTCGAGATCCTTAACAGATTTAACGTGTGAGGCTTTAAAAATCCAGTGATGATGCGGGGATGTAAAGGGCCATGCTAAAATGTAGGAAACGGGCCATTGAAAATGTAGGTTAACTTTAAAATTGTGATAGGCTTTTCCTTATGAGAAAAGACATCCTAGAAAGTATAACCGAACATCTTATGACTGGAATTAAACCTAATTTCGCTGATATTGCCAGACGCTATAATTGTGACTATCGGACGGTCAAACGTTATTATGACCTCGGAAAAGAAAAGACCCTTGAAGAAGCTTCAAAACGAAGGGTCCCACCGTCACTTATTGAGAACTATAAATCAATCATTGAAGATAAACTCAAGCTTGGCTGCTCTGTGCGCTCAATTTACTACTTCATCCAACTAAAAGGCTATCAAGGCTCATATACGACCGTCAAACGCTATGCCAGATTGATTCGAGAATCCTGCAAACATAAAGCAACGATTCGAATTGAAACAACGCCTGGACTTTCTGCTCAAGTCGACTGGAAAGAAAATTTAAAACTGATCTCACGCAATGGTGAAGTGTTTACGATTAATATCTTTCTGTATATTCTTGGCTACTCTCGGATGAAGTATCTTCAATTGACCGTCGACCGTCTCCAACCCACACTCTTTGAGTGTCTCAATCACGCTTTTGAGAAATTCGGAGGTGTCCCTGAAGAAATTTGGTTTGACAATATGAAAACAGTGGTGGACCATTCTAAAAGTCAATTCTCAAATGTTGTTTTCAATGAACGATTCAGGCAGTATGCAAAAGATGCTGGATTTAAACCCATTGCTTGTCGGCCATTCAGACCTCAAACCAAAGGTAAAGTAGAAGCGCTTGCGAGAACTGTTGACCGCCTGCTTGTCTTTAACAATGAGTTTGAAGACCTTGAAGAATTACAAGCACTGGTCCAACAATTGATGGAAGATTTGAATCATAAAGAAATCTCTCAAGCGATTGGAACCTCACCTTCTGAACGTCTTGACCAAGAGGCGTTGAATCTCAAGGCTTTTGATTTAGAGCTTCTCAAAGTTTATAGTCAATTGAGTGTTCCTTTGACTCGAAAAGTCTCTAAAGAGGCACTTGTGATCTTTGAAGGGCGTAAATATTCAGTGCCGGTTAAATATATTGGACAGACCGTAACCTGTGAAAAAGAACAAGAGGACCTTAAAGTCTATTGTGACCAACGCTTGATTGCTCGTCATCCTTTAAGCGACCGTCCCTTTAATTATCGCCGTGAAGATTACGTTGAAATTCTTAAATCAGATGTCTTCAAACATCTTGAAGAAGACGAACTAGAGGCTTATGTGGATGAGAATCTTCAAGCCTACGATTTATTGTGAAGGGAGCGCTTATGACAACTTATCATCAATTACTCAACCAATTGGACCATTTAAAACTCGATCGTGTGCGTCAGCTCTTACCAGAGTTCTTAGATGAGCATGCGGATATTTCCTTAGTAGAGGGCCTTCATGAACTCTTGAGTGAAGAACTTCGTGAACGAGAAGCGCTCCTTCAGGAAAGACGATTAAAAAAAGCCCATCTGCCTTATGAAAAGCGTGTGATGGACTTTGATTTTCAGTTTCAACCGAAAATTAATAAAGCAGAGATTTTAGATTTACATACCTTACGTTTTTTAGATAAGCATGAGAATCTTCTCTTCATTGGCAATAGTGGCGTAGGTAAGACACATTTAGCTATTTCTATCACTTTAGAAGCCCTAGAGAAAGGTTATAGCTCTTACTTTTGTATGAGTACTGAATTAGTGGACCGTTTATTAAGAGCCAATCAAAAAGGAACTTTAGAGCGAGTATTAAAACAGTATGCCAATTATGATGTACTTGTTATTGATGAAGTGGGTTATCTGCCCTTTTCAAGAGATGGAGCGAGTCTTCTCTTTCAACTGATTAATATGAGATATGAAAAGAAATCCACGTTGATTACTACGAATATCCCACTTTCTCAATGGTCTGAGTTTCTTCAAGATAAGAAATTAACGAATGCTTTATTGGACCGCTTGGTTCATCATTCTAAAGTCATTTCTATTACTGGAAAATCTTATAGAATGAAAGACTATAGTGAGAAGAAAACCAAAACCCCAAAAAGTAAATAAAGTGATGGGCCCAAAACCAACAATTTGGGTGGCCCATTTCCTACATTTTCAATGACCCAAAACCAACATTTTTAGATGGCCCTTGACAGCGGGGAAACTTAACCACTTTTAAAATATAGAAATTTACTAATATTTGTATTTCAATATTTTGATTTTTTATTTGACATAGCCTAATCCTTCCTGATATGCTACAATATAAATTGGCGCACCTGACCAATGCAGAAATGCCTTAGGGAGGGGGGTGAGATCTATGCTTCTGCAGTCATTCGTTACAGCTGTCGCTTCCATTGTGGTGGGAGTTGTCCTTGAACTTTTCAAGGACTGGTTAAAACACCGACATAAAAAGCGCCACTAATTCCACATCACTCACTTTTCGACGGAGTGAGTGTTTTTTTTATAAAAAAAGCCGAGACCTTTTCGACGTGTCCCGACTCTCTGTGAGATAATACTCCCACAATCATTCGTTATGTTAATTATATCATTTCAATAGTCTTTGTCAATAGATTTATTTTTTTGCGATCTTCATAAATCTTCTTTTTTGAGTCGCAATACTGATACCAGTTTTTCGCTCAATCATCTTGTAAGTCATTCCTTGCTGCTTTAATTCATAAGCAAATTGAATTTGTTCTTCAGTAAATTTCTGAGGACGTCCTTCTTTAAAGTTCGGATCATGGATTTTAGCAAAGTTTTTTCCTTCCTGAGTCCTGGTTACAATAAGGTCTCGTTCAAACTGCGCAAAAGCACTGAAGATGGTAAAAATAAGTTGACCTGTCGGTGTATTATCGATAAGTCCAATATTTAATATATGAACCTTAATTCCTCTATTAAATAACGATTGAACAATTTCTAAAACTTCTTTAGTGTTCCTGGCTAATCGATCTAACTTTGTCACAATTAAAGTATCGCCATTTGCTAACTTTTTGAGCACTAAATTAAATTGTGGACGTTCGACTGTAGTTCCAGTAAACTTTTCTTGGAAAACTTCTTCTGCTCCTGCTTCTTTCAGAACTTCAATTTGAGATTCTAATTTCTGTTCAAAAGTACTGACACGTGCATACCCAATTTTCATATTTTGACCTCTATTAATAACCCTAAGTTACGAGCCGTTCTTTCTCCTTTAATTATAACACACAAAAAAAGAGCTCACAACTGTTAAGTTATGAGCTAACCGTTAATTTCAAAACTGCTTTTTTACAAAGATTAAGGCAAACAATTTCCAAAAGACGTGATGATTGTAGCTGTAGGTTATTATTTGCGTTACAATTTGATCTATCGTGAAGTACAAGAGATGCTTTTTATGACCGAGGAATTAATGTATGCCATACAACGATTTATCGTTGGGTATAAGAATACAGCAAAGTGCTCTATCATCTATGGAAGAAGAAAAATAGACAGTCCTTTATTTGTGGAAAATGGACGAAACCTATATCAAAATTAAGGGACGTTGGCATTATCTTTATCGTGCAATTGATGCGGACGGCTTAACCTTAGATATCTGGTTACGAAAGAAACGAGATATCTAAGGTTAAATATTTAGACACAAAATGAGCATACCCATAATTTTGTAAAAACTAATCTATAATAAATTCCAGTTACTACTCAAATTTGATGTCTATTTACTTTCAAAGTTTGACCACCCATACGGAGAACCTCCAGTACCTGGATTAACTAGCATTCTCTTCCGAGACTCTTCAAGAAAATAAAGAACAGGAGAAGAGTGCACCAGATACTGCAAACTAGAAATTAGTTCACTAATTTGAGCATCAAAATCTCGCCCTCTTTCAATATCTCTTTTTGCTATTACAAAAAGTTTTTTTTCTTCTTTTGAGATAGTATTATTGATTATTATGTTATCAATAATATTTAATAACTCTTTTTGGTTATCTTTTAAATTTGGGTAAAAGTATTTCGTCATTCTTTATTAACCTTATTTGTTATGTTGAGTTTTTTTGTGTCATTCTACATTGACACAAAACCTATATTTCGACTATCACTGCCTTTTTATTTTTCTAACTTAATTTTACAATTCGCGATTCGCGTCTTTAAAAAAACGGTAGATAATAATCTTTTTCTTTGCTTTGTAAACGGTTTTATGTTATTACTATAGTATAGATTAATTATTAGAATTAGTCTAATTAAGAACAAGGAGGACTTTCTAATGACATTCGATTATAAAGATCATGGCAAAGAAAAATTTATCGTTAACATTGAGGATTATACCAAAGAAAACGAGAATTACCGTACAACAATTTGGACTGGTGAAAAACTTCAGGTTACATTAATGGCTATTGAACCCGGTGACGATATTGGTTTAGAAGTACACATGGGTATCGATCAATTCCTCCGTATCGAAGAAGGTAAAGGTTTATGCCAAATGGGAGATGCCGAAGATAATCTTACATTTGAACAAGAAGTTTCAGATGATGATGTAATTTTAGTACCTGCTGATACTTGGCATAATGTAACCAATATTGGTGACAAACCTCTGAAAATTTACTCAATTTATGCAGGTCCTGATCATGTCCCTGGTACAGTACATAAAACGCATGAGGAAGCTAAAAATGATCCTAATGAAGACTAATTTTAGTTATATGATTTGTCAAATTAAGGGCACCTCTAATAACTACCAATTAATTCACCTCTAAATGAAATTAGAAAAAAACACAGAAAACTAAGCATAGTCTACTGTGTTTTTCTTTATGTTACAGACGCCACTTGACTGTTTATTCTTATTTTAGACAGATTACCGCCATGTTTTGAGATTTAAACGTTTAACTTGTTCGTACCTCAATAAGTTATAAGTCAGATTTGTAAGGTCAGTATTTAAAACAGCTCGATCGAATCCAATATAACGTAAACTAGAACGGTTCTGTTGCAAAGTTTTCTGATAAGTCTATTTTAGTGTAAAATGAATAAAAATGACAGCGAGGATATATCAATGAACTATTTTAAAGGTAAACAATTTCAAAAAGATGTGATTATTGTCGCTGTTGGTTATTATCTACGTTACAATCTAAGCTATCGTGAAATTCAAGAACTCCTTTATGATCGTGGGATTAACGTTTGTCACACAACTATTTATCGTTGGGTACAAGAATACAGTAAAGTCCTCTATCATCTCTGGAAAAAGAAAAATAGACAGTCCTTCTATTCGTGGAAAATGGATGAAACTTATATCAAAATCAAAGGTCGTTGGCATTATCTCTATCGTGCAATTGATGCGGATGGATTGACTTTAGACATCTGGCTACGCAAGAAACGGGATACTCAAGCTGCTTATGCGTTCTTGAAACGACTACATAAACAGTTTGGTCAACCAAGAGTAATTGTCACGGATAAAGCGCCCTCTATTGGTTCTGCATTTAGAAAGTTACAGAGTAACGGTTTATATACTAAGACAGAGCATCGAACCGTGAAGTATCTCAATAACCTCATTGAGCAAGACCATCGACCAATCAAACGACGCAATAAATTTTATCGAAGTCTACGAACTG
Source organism: Lactococcus sp. FSL K6-0773 (assembly GCF_038006485.1). Lineage (NCBI taxonomy): Bacteria > Bacillati > Bacillota > Bacilli > Lactobacillales > Streptococcaceae > Lactococcus > Lactococcus sp. FSL K6-0773. The sequence continues at coordinate 48,998 of NZ_JBBOVF010000002.1, forward strand.
CCTCAACCACGATTAAGGGCATGGAAACAATTCGAGGAATATACAAAAAGAACCGAAGAAATGGAACGCTCTTCGGATTTTCGGTATCTACTGAGATTAAGGTCTTAATGGGAATATTAGCTTAAGAACAAGAAGGATTATAAACCTTGTATTTGATTTTTAAACTTTGCAACAGAACCATTCGCGCTATTTATGGAAAGCCCGTTCAGAAGACGGTCACTTTAAAATCGGTTTAAATGATGATGCCCGCGTGGAATTTGGCGAGATTTCTTCAGTAACGTTCTTCATCAACGTAAGTTAGATTTGTTGAAAGAACAGAAAAAAGGCTTTTTACAAAAGATGTTTGTTTAGGGTCTATAATTAGATAATAACCCCTCGAAAAGACTATTAAAATAACCCTAATTATCTATTGATTAGATAATGGGGGCTGTTTTTTTGTTAAGTGATATAATAAACCATAAAAGAAGTTTAGAAATATGGGGTCTTCGGAATATATAGTGGAATTACTTTTTTAATAGTTTAAAAACAACTGGTGTTTAAATCGGATTTTCTAGTGGGATGTTAGGACAATCAATAGTATTAAAGTATCAATCACATACGAGTGATACGTTGGGAAAAAAATAAAATAGTCCAATTTACTTGACCGTGTACTATGGTACACGGTTTATAATATTCATGGGGTGAAATAAGATGATTTACCGCATTAGCGAGTTTGCAGAAAAATGTGGCGTTAATAAAGAAACGATTAGATATTACGAGCGAAAAAATTTACTACAAGAACCTCACCGAACGGAAGCTGGTTATCGGATATATTCATATGATGACGTTAAGCGTGTTGGGTTTATTAAACGAATACAGGAACTTGGATTTTCTTTAAACGAGATTTATAAATTACTTGGTGTTGTAGATAAAGATGAAGTTCGTTGTCAAGATATGTTCGAATTTGTTTCTAAAAAACAGATGGAAGTTCAAAAACAAATAGAGGATTTAAAACGAATTGAAACTATGTTAGACGACTTAAAACAACGATGTCCAGATGAAAAGCAATTACATTCGTGTCCAATAATAGAAACATTAACATGAGAGATTAACGAAAGGGGCTTTATTATGAATAAATTTAAGGTAAACATTCAAGGAATGACCTGTGCGGGTTGTGAAAAACACGTTGAATCAGCACTTGAAAAGATAGGTGCTAAAAATATTGAGTCTAGTTTTCGTCGTGGTGAAGCAGTATTTGAACTACCCAATGAAATTGAGGTTGAAAGTGCAATAAAGGCGATTGATGAAGCAAATTACAAAGCCAGAGAAATTGAAGAAGTATCATCACTAGAAAACGTGGCGTTAAGTAATGAAGACAATTATGACCTTCTTATTATTGGTTCTGGTGCTGCTGCCTTTTCATCGGCAATTAAAGCTATAGAATACGGTGCAAAAGTTGGAATGATTGAGCGTGGAACGGTTGGGGGAACCTGTGTGAATATTGGCTGTGTTCCGTCAAAAACTCTTCTTAGGGCAGGGGAAATCAATCATTTATCAAAAGACAACCCGTTTATAGGTTTACAAACATCCGCTGGAGAAGTGGATTTAGCTAGTTTAATCACGCAAAAGGATAAATTGGTGAGCGAACTTCGGAATCAAAAATATGTGGATTTAATTGATGAATATAATTTTGATTTAATTAAAGGTGAAGCAAAATTCGTTGATGCTAGTACGGTTGAGGTTAATGGGGCAAAGTTATCTGCAAAACGCTTTTTAATTGCAACAGGTGCATCGCCTTCGTTGCCCCAAATTTCAGGACTTGAAAAAATGGACTATTTAACTAGTACAACACTTCTTGAGTTAAAGAAAATACCAAAACGATTAACTGTAATTGGCTCAGGATACATTGGAATGGAGCTTGGACAACTATTTCATCATTTAGGTTCAGAAATAACGCTTATGCAAAGAAGTGAGCGACTTTTAAAGGAGTATGATCCTGAGATTTCAGAGTCAGTTGAAAAAGCGTTAATTGAACAGGGTATAAACCTTGTCAAAGGGGCAACTTTTGAGCGTGTTGAACAAAGTGGAGAGATAAAAAAGGTTTACATAACAGTAAATGGCAGTAAAGAAGTCATTGAATCAGATCAGTTACTTGTTGCCACTGGAAGAAAACCAAATACGGATTCTTTAAATTTAAGTGCAGCAGGTGTTGAAACTGGAAAAAATAATGAAATCCTGATCAATGATTTTGGTCAAACAAGTAATGAAAAGATTTATGCAGCAGGAGATGTGACGTTAGGACCGCAATTTGTATATGTAGCAGCCTATGAAGGTGGAATTATTACTGATAATGCTATCGGTGGATTAAACAAAAAAATAGATTTATCGGTAGTTCCTGCTGTTACGTTTACGAATCCGACGGTTGCAACGGTTGGTTTAACAGAAGAACAAGCAAAAGAGAAAGGGTATGATGTGAAGACATCTGTATTACCTTTAGATGCTGTTCCAAGAGCAATTGTAAACCGTGAAACAACCGGTGTATTTAAACTAGTAGCAGATGCAGAAACACTAAAAGTATTAGGGGTTCATATTGTATCTGAGAATGCAGGAGATGTCATCTATGCAGCATCATTAGCTGTTAAATTTGGCTTAACGATAGAAGATTTAACAGAAACCCTAGCACCATATTTAACAATGGCTGAAGGGCTAAAATTAGCTGCACTTACGTTCGATAAAGATGTTTCGAAATTATCTTGTTGTGCAGGCTAAGGGAACTTTTTTTACAACTCCCTATTCAAGTGAACCAGCTAATACTGTACTAAAGGTGTGCAGTAGTTTAGCAAAGTCTACAAAAGATTTCATACACTATTTTGCGATCACCCATTATATAAATGCTTTAAGGGATTTTCTAAGTGCATTTGTGGTCACAAAAATAATTTAACACTGATGATTTCGACATCAAATCTATAATTGATACCTTAACACCGCAGAGTAATAAAGGATGAACAATATGTCAGACTTATTATCCTTACCAGACATTAAAACAATAGAACCACCACAAGAAAATGAAACCGATATGATGTTTAAAGTTGAAGCAGTCGGACCACCTGAACGTTGTCCTGAATGTGGTTTTGACAAGTTGTACAAACACAGTTCAAGAAATCAACTAATTATGGATTTGCCCATTCGTTTAAAGCGAGTGGGCTTACAATTGAACCGTAGACGATACAAGTGTCGTGAATGCGGATCTACCTTCTGGGAACGCCTAATATCTGTAGATGAAAAGCGTAGTATGACCAAAAGGCTTTTAAAGTCCATTCAAGAGCAATCCATGTCTAAGACCTTTGTAGAAGTCGCAGAAAGCGTTGGTGTTGACGAGAAAACTATTAGGAACGTTTTTAAGGACTATGTGGCACTCAAAGAACGTGAATACCAGTTTGAAACTCCTAAGTGGCTTGGGATAGACGAGATACATATTATCCGTAGACCTCGGCTTGTATTGACTAATATTGAACGCAGGACTATTTATGACATCAAGCCAAACCGTAACAAGGAAACAGTCATCCAACGTCTTTCAGAAATTAGTGACAGGACTTATATTGAGTACGTCACAATGGATATGTGGAAGCCCTACAAAGACGCAGTGAACACTATCCTTCCACACGCTAAAGTGGTCGTAGATAAGTTTCATGTAGTTAGAATGGCTAATCAAGTCTTAGATAACGTCAGAAAGTCTTTGAAAGCTCATATGAGCCAAAAAGAAAGACGTACCCTTATGCGTGAAAGGTTTATCCTTCTAAAGCGTAAACACGATCTAAATGAACGTGAATCATTCCTCTTAGAGACTTGGTTAGGTAATCTTCCTGCCTTAAAAGAAGCCTATGAACTCAAAGAAGAGTTTTACTGGATATGGGATACTCCTGATTCAGATGAAGGTCGTCTTCGTTATAGTCAATGGAGACACCGTTGTATGTCCAGTAACTCTAAAGATGCATATAAAGACCTCGTGAGAGCCGTAGACAACTGGCATGTCGAAATATTCAACTACTTTGATAAAAGGCTCACTAACGCTTATACGGAGTCAATTAACAGCATTATTAGGCAGGTAGAGCGAATGGGTAGAGGTTACTCGTTTGATGCCTTACGAGCCAAAATCCTTTTCAATGAGAAGCTCCATAAAAAGCGTAAGCCACGATTTAATTCAAGTGCTTTCAATAAAGCTATGTTACACGATAATTTCAATTGGTATGAAGTGAATGATCATAACATTACAGACAACTTTGGTGTCGATTTTTCCACACTTATTAAGAATTTGGAGAAGGGTGATTTATAAGCCCTTTTCCACCATAAAATCCGAATACCCGAAATATGGTCCTGGTCATAAATAAATAAACAATTTAATTAATTATTTATTTAATTTCAGAAAGGGTTCTGTGAGTGTTTTAATTGTGCTATAATACTACCATGAATTTATCGTGCGTCGACTGAATTCTGTATATATATATTGTCGTATAGTCAAATTTGGGCCTAACTTCAACTGCAGGTTCTGTCGTAGTTGAATGGGCACTGTCGATCACATTCGGTAATCGCGCAATCGATCAGCTAATGTGCAATAGGAGGAAAAATATGTCACAAGCAACTGAATATATCAAAGAAGTTCGGGCGAACCTTGCTCAACGCGATGGCAACCAAGCTGAGTTTCTTGAAGCGGTCGATAATTTTCTAGCAACGATCACGCCGGTGTTTGAAGCACATCCCGAATATATTGAAGCTAATATTTTGGGCCAGATCACTGAACCTGAGCGGGCCTTCCAATTCCGTGTACCGTGGGTCGACGATGCTGGTAAAGTTCAGATCAATCGCGGCTTCCGGGTGCAATTTAATTCTGCTATTGGCCCGTACAAGGGTGGGCTGCGCTTCCATCCTAGTGTTAACTTGTCCGTTGTTAAATTTTTAGGCTTTGAACAAATTTTCAAAAATAGCCTAACTGGCTTACCAATCGGTGGTGGTAAAGGCGGTAGTGATTTTAATCCTAAAGGTAAATCTGATGGTGAAGTCATGCGTTTTGCCCAAAGCTTTATGACCGAATTGCAAAAACATATTGGTCCTGATATTGACGTGCCAGCTGGTGATATTGGTGTCGGCGGTCGTGAAATTGGTTACTTATTTGGTCAATACAAACGTCTAAATGGCTTTAGCGGTGGGATTTTAACTGGTAAAGGTCTCAGCTACGGTGGTAGCTTAGTGCGGCCAGAAGCGACTGGTTTTGGCTTACTTTACTATGTGGATGCGATGCTCAAAGCACATCGCGATGATCTCAGCGGTAAAAAAATCAAATTATCTGGTGCCGGTAATGTGGCAATCTATGCGATTCAAAAAGCGACTGAACTAGGTGCTAAAATCGTAACGGTTTCTGATTCTGATGGCTATATTTATGATGAACGAGGTATTGACTACAAGGTTGTGCAACAGATCAAAGAAGTCGAACGCGGTCGTATCAGCGAATACGCTAAGCGGGTCTCAACGGCAGAATATTCTAAAGGTTCTGTTTGGGAAGCACCAATTGATTGTGACGTTGCTTTACCATGTGCAACACAAAATGAAATTGATGTTGATGGAGCTAAATTATTGATTTCCAGCGGCGTCCAAGTGGTTGCTGAAGGGGCCAATATGCCAAGTACACCAGAAGCTATCAAAGCTTATCGCCAAGCCGGCTTATTGTACGGTCCAGCTAAAGCAGCTAATGCTGGTGGCGTTGCCGTTTCTGCGTTAGAAATGAGTCAAAACAGTCAACGGCTAGCTTGGTCGTTTGCTGATGTAGATCAACGTTTACAGAAGATTATGCAAGATATTTTCCAAAAATCAGCTGATGCCGCTAAACAGTATAATTTAGGCGACGATTATGTTGCGGGTGCCAATATTGCTGGTTTCTTGAAAGTTGCTGATGCGATGTATGCTCAAGGTATTGTCTAATTTTTTTGTTGAATCGTCCAAGGACGATTCGATGCTTTTGACTTGTAAGAACAGGATTGAATGAAGGGTTCTGTTGCAAAGTTTTAAATAAAGAATAAAATCCCTTGCGGTATCTATGATTTAAGCTGGGATTCCCAATAATACCTTGATTTCAGTACAGACCGAAAGCCCGAAGAGAGTGCCTTCTTTTCGGGTTTTCTTATATAATCCTCGGATGGCTTCCATGCCTTTAATCGTGGGTGAGGCAGTGCGTAAACTTCGATAGAATTTATTGCGTCTCTTTACTGGACGATGGTCTTGTTCAATCAAATTATTCAGGTATTTAATGGTACGATGTTCTGTCCCTTGATAAAAGCCGTATTCTTTTAGTTTCTTAAAGGCACTTGTAATAGAGGGGGCTTTATCTGTGACTACAACCTTCGGTTCATCAAACTGCTTCACTAACCGCTTAAGAAAAGCATAGGCTGCTTGTGTGTCCCGTTTTTTACGTAACCAAATATCCAAGGTTAAACCATCTGCATCGATGGCTCGATACAAATAATGCCATTTTCCTTTAATTTTGATGTACGTTTCATCCATTTTCCATGAATAAAAGGATTTTTTATTTTTCTTTTTCCAAATTTGATAGAGTAGTTTGCCATATTCTTGCACCCAACGATAAATCGTCGTATGAGAAACGTTAATGCCACGATCATATAAGATTTCTTGAACTTCACGATAGCTAAGGTTATAACGAAGATAGTAGCCCACGGCTACAATAATCACATCCTGCTGAAATTGCTTTCCTTTAAAATGATTCATCGTCATTCCTCCTGCTATCTTTTTCTATTATTCTACCTTATTTGATAGTAGATTTAAAACTTTGCAACAGAACCCTTATGATTATTCTTGGCTATATCCTTTTTCTTAGGCTGATATCTATGAATAGTGGCTGGACATATTTTACTGCCATATTAGCTTTCTTTTTAGTTTTCTTTGACCCTGTTGTTTTCGCTACTTTTTTTAGTAAATCAAAAATACAAAGTAAAATAAAATTTAGTACCCAGAAAAAAATATATAAAATTAAAATTTGGATTGCCGCTATACCAGTTTTTGCCGCCATTGTTCAAATGTTACTACCAATTGGAAAAATCACTTATTCCATATTTGATAGTAACAGTAACTCCACAACACCAATATTTGGAAGTAAGGCTTTAAAAGAAGCCTTTCAAGAGGTAGGATATGTCACTTGGACGGTTTTTTCAGTAGCCTATATTATTTTTATAATCATGCTAATTTTTATTTTATTTAGCGGGATTAAAAGCAAATTTAATAACAAGAAAAACGTCGGTTATGAGAATAATAAAATTAGTTTGGGTGAACGAATAATATTTTTAAAATTATTTACTGAACTATTGAATGAGTTAAAGTCGGATGACATTGAAAAAAATAAAAAAGCTGGAATTTGAAGAAGAAAGGCTAAGATTTCTAATCAGTAGTAATCTAAAGTATACGATACGAAAGAGTCAGCAACATAAAATAGTTATAGTTAATAGGGAAAAATTAAGCTAATAACCGATTGACAATTAATGAATACATGATATGTTAATACTAACGAAGATTCTTGCTAGTGCAACTCATAAAATCGAGGAATTCCGAAAATCTCTCGGTTTTTGGTATAAAAAAGCCCACCTCTCCGAAAGGTGCGCCTTTAAAATTATTATCTTTATATTCATATATAGTTCTTGCCATCAATTATGATATCTGAACATAGTATGAGTAGCATGAAATTTGATATTGCGCTCGCTCTAGTGCTTGAATAATGTCTGATAGTTGAGATGGAGTACGAGCTTTGATAATGGCCCAACCATCTAAAAAAACATGAGCAAAAATGGCTTCTTGTGTATTTTCAATGACTACTCTAACTGCATCTACGCTCACTTTATCATGGATTCCATAAATCTTTACACGGATATTTTTCATTTATCCTCTCCCCTCATTTTATTACTTTGTTATCAAAATAGTATGAAATTTTGAAACCTGCAAGTTTGACGGCATTGTTAATATCACGATAGGATAGTATAGAGCTATCATAAGTAATTTGAGTAACATCGATTTGTGAATCAGTTCTGACAGCAACCACTCCAGTTACCTCGGAAATCGCTTGCTTAATAGATTCTTGGCATTTTTTACAATGCATTTCTTCAATTTTGGCAGATATTTTTGTTAGTACCATGGAATTAACCTTCTTTTTAGAAAAATTTTTTAGTTGTATATGTAGACAATATGCTTTTATTAATATAATTATTATAAAAAAAGAATTTGCAGAACTTGTGAAGATAGTGTGTTTTCATGATAGTACAAAAAGTGAGGTGCATCCATTTTATTTTTCTAAACTGTACCAATTTACCATTTGTATAATGAGAAATTGGGGCTAATATCATAAAAACCTTACCAAATCGTTTCATAAAGGATACATTGTTCTACAAATCTTCAAACAGAATATATCGCAAATTGTCATGAAAGTTTTGGTTATACATGTAATGCTGCGGACGATTGAACTGTGCCAGAATCTCATCCTCACGCGATTCGGGCGAGACAATATACATCATTATATTTTCCTAATCGATAGAGGACAAGTCATCCATGCGATTCATGCCTGACATAATAGAAGTTGATTTTTCAATTTCAAAAGCACATACAGATTTTCCCACTTTAGCAAACTAAATGACATCAATCCAATTGTTTTACGCAGGTGATCCGGTAAATCTTGAATTTTTTGCGGCAAACTAGGCAGTGAAAAATCGCCGAGTCGCTTTCCATCAACCATGCGACTGTGGTCATTCGAAGCAATCCAAGCCTGATAACCAATTGCGTTATCTGAGGTTGCTAATTGATATTGAATTTTCTGGTGTAAATTTTTTGTTTCATCTTTTCTTAGCTTATTTTGCACAATTTCCAGTGTTTTGTTCTCTGATACCTGGATAGTGATGGTTTCATTTTCACGAATGACATAATTGAGCTTACCAGTGTCATACATAAAAGTGGAAATTGCACCTAAATCTTTTGAAAATAAACCGCCCAGTAGATTAAGTTCGATGATACCGTCACGTAGTTTGAAATAATCTTCCTACTTGCCCAGTCGAATTTTTGATTTTGTCAAATAATTGTAATCATCGACAATTGCGGTGTTAAAAGGGGGAAAAATACTTGGTTCAAGAAAATAAAGAATGTTGGCAACTGCAGCCCCAAGCCCCCTGATTTTCTTCTCAGCCATTATATTAACGACCGTCAACATTTTGATTTCTTGACTACTTCTGAGCACTTGGTTGAGACTATCAGCAAGAGTTAATTGATTTTCACGATTTTCATAAATACCAGGAGCCCTTAGTTTGGATTTCCACATAAAAGCGTGTTGTGCGCCTTTGAAAATCTCAGACTGACTTGCAATTACATCCATAACTTTTTCAAGAGTAGACCCTTTGATGTCGGGTGGAAATTTGACATTGTTAATGCTATCAATAAGCTCTTGCTTATATTTTCTAACTTGTTTAAAGGCCCTCAAGCGTTTTTCACTTCTGATAAACCAGTGGTGATAGAGCAAACTATCACACTTTTTGTAATGATTAAATAAATCTTATCCATATTACCTATATTTTCTAAATGTATTATATGATAAATTTAAAAAAAGTCCGTCAGTTATGACAGACTTTTTTATTTATAAGTCAGCAAGCCTATAAAATCGGACGTCGTAGCCCACGTCCGCAATAGCGTCACTGATTTTTGACAGCTGAATTTCACTTTCATCAAATTTGATAACAGCTTCATCGTTTTTCAGAACCACATTAGCAAATTTAACGCCATTTATTTTGCTAATAGCATTTTCGACGACATGTTTACAATGCTCACAGTGCATATCTTCAATCTTTGCAATCACTTTTTTCATGGATGAAAGCTCCTTACTGACTGCCTTGACCTGTTGCCAAAACTTTACTGCCTTTAGGTAAATGTACGTTATTCAATAAAAGAGAGCTAATGACTACGGTGATTGAGCTTAATGCCATGGCGAGTCCAGCAAGCTCTGGAGAAAGGGTTAGTCCCAAAGTACTAAACAGGCCCGCGGCGATTGGAATACCGACGATATTGTATATAAACGCCCAGAAAAGATTGAGTAAAATACGATTGTAAGTTTTACGTGCCAAGACGAGTGATATTACCACATCCATCAAATCATTCTTGACCAGTACAATACCACCTGACTCAATGGCAATATCGCTTCCAGAACCCATGGCCACTCCTATGGTAGCTGTTGATAATGCGGGCGCATCGTTGATTCCATCGCCAACAAAAGCAACTGGGCCATTTTCTTGTAACTCTTTGATTTTCTGAGCTTTGTCCCCTGGCATTACGTCAGCAATGATCTCATCAATACCGATTTCGTCCGCAATGGCTTGTGCAACCAAGTGATTGTCTCCAGTCAACATGACTGTGCGGAATCCTGCTTCTTGCATAGCCCGTATGGCGGCCTTAGAGCTAGCCTTTGGCGCATCTTGAATGCCGATGAGAGCAATGATTTGATTGTCATAGCCGACTAAGACAACGGTTTTAGCTTGTGCTTGGAGCTCCGTCATCTGTGTTTTCAGTTCTGATGTCATGTTGAAATCTTCGGCTAGACGGTCATTTCCAATAAAAGCTTGCTTGCCGTCAATTAAGGCTTTCACACCTTTTCCAGAAATGGCTTCAAAATGCTCAATCGTTGCAGGGAGAACCTGCTTGTCTTTGGCTTCATTGAGCACAGCCAAGGCCAGTGGGTGCTCCGATGAGCCTTCAAGTCCTGCAGCAATTCGTAAAATATCATTTTCCGCAAAATTCCCTGTTGAAACAAGATCAGTCACTTGTGGTTTACCAATAGTGATGGTTCCTGTCTTATCCATGACGACAGTTTTAATGGTGTGAGTAGCTTCTAACACTTCACCATTTTTGATGAGAATACCAAGTTTGGCCGAGCGGGCCGTCCCCACCATAAGAGCGGTTGGTGTGGCAATTCCCAGTGCACATGGACAAGCAATAATCATAACCGACACTGCAAAAATAAGCGCAGTGACAGGACTTGCACCTAGGAAAACATACCAAACGATGTAAGTCAAAATCGAAATCATTAAAACGATGGGCACAAAGATATTGGAGATTGTATCGACCGTTTTTTGAATTGGTGCACGCGAATTTTGTGCTTGCCGTACCATCTCAGCAATGTTTGACAGCATGGTGTCGCTACCGACTTTAGTGGCTTTGAAAGTGAAAGCACCCGTGTTATTGAGCGTGGCTCCAATGACGGCATCGCCAGGGCCTTTTTCAACGGGCATAGACTCGCCTGTTACCATGGATTCGTCCAAAGTTGACGTTCCTTCAACGATTTCGCCATCAACTGCGACTTTTTCGCCTGGCTTGATGCGAATGAGGTCACCTTCGATGACTTCCTCAATCGGTAATTTGACAAATTCGCCATCTCGCAGAACTTCTGCTTCCTTAGCCTGCAAGTCCATCAACTTGTCAACGGCTGAGGAAGCAGAGGCTTTCATCCGTTCTTCAAAGACCGAACCTAAGAGTATTAGGGTGATGACGACAGCAACCGCCTCAAAGTAAGTTCCCATAGGACGTGTGAACATTGCGTAAAGGCTATAAAAATATGCTATCGTAGTACCTAATCCCACCAGAGTATCCATGTTGGCATGATGATTTTTGAAAGAGGCAATGGCTGTGCGCAAAAATGGTAGCCCCGAAAACCAGTAAACCAGAGAACCAAATACAAACAGAATCCAGACTCCATATTTTTCGCCACCTAACATGTGACCGCCAAAGCCCATGAACATATTGATGAGTAAAGGCACTGAGCCGATGACACCAATGATAAAACGTTTTGTAACTGACATCAATTTCTCCTTTTGAACTGCGATTGCGCAGGCGCTCGATTTTTGTTAGCGTCAAAATATTTAACACTTATTTTTGTTTTCTTATAAACCGAGCTAATATTCTGTAAATAATTATTTGACAGTGTAATGACCTTTTGCCATTTTCATTCCACAAGTCCATTCGTGATCACCTTTTTCAGTTGGTTTGAAGACGAAAGTGACAGGTTTATTGAGTGGCAAGTCACGCAATTCGCCGTTGAAGATAATTTGCTGTGTGCAGCCATTATCAGTTGTGCGGGTAAAGGTGACTTCAGCAGGTTCGCCCGCTTTGAGTTTGAATTTTGCGGGGGAATACCCGCCATCGACTGTAACCGCAACTTTGTTGTTAATTTTTGATCCGAACATTTTAGTTTCTCCTTTTAAATAGATGTTGAGTGATATATGATTTTTAAATTTTCTAAGTGTAATTTCTTCTGTTATTTGATGATGATTTTGCCGTGAAACATGTGCATACCACAGGAATACTCATACTCTCCAGCTTTCGAGGTGTCAATGGTTATCACAACATCCTGCCCAACTGGCAAGTCCGCATCCACACCAAAATCTGGAAAAACTACTTTTTCAAGACAAGTCGTAGGGTCTTTGCGGTTGAAGGTCAATTTGACAGGAACGCCCTGCTTTAGTTTCAGGACAGCAGGATTATAGCCACCATTGACCACTACTGTTGCACTTTGCCCATCAGCGCTTATAGTAGCAGATTCTTGACTTACTTCGTGTTTTCCAAAGAACCACCAGGCGATAAAGACGATTAGGACGAGTCCAACGATGAGAACAATAATTTGAGACATAGGAACTCCTTTCTATAACATTAGCAGCTGCAATATTGCAGATTATCAAGACAATCGCAGGCGACTTCAGTGACTGAAGGTTTCTCTGCTATTTTATCATCAATAGCTACTTTATCATCCTCAGTGAAGTTGCTCGCATCAATCATTTCCAGAATGACATTCGTATGTTTTCGGGCACAAATTTTGTGCATAAAATCCTGAGCCATCTGAGCAATAGCCTCGTCCTCCGTACATGTTGCCTGATAAACGTATTTTCGACTGACGCGTTGGTTAGTAAGTAATCCTTTTTTTACCAATCTTGCCAGGAATGTTTTGATGGTGGATGGTGCCCACTGATAGGTTTTGTCCAACTTACTGTAAATCTGATCAGCCGTTGTTGCTCCTAGAGACCAAACAATCCGCATGACTACCAGTTCGCTATCAGAAATATTGAAGTCATTAGTATTGATATTATTTGTTGTCGTGCTTGTCAGTCCTGTAAGTTTTAGAGATGTTGCATGGTGACAGTTGTGATTTTTGATGTCCATTACTATGCCTTTCTTTTTTATTAATTAAAGTTTACACTTGTAGATTTGATTTGTCAAATAAAACTACGTATGTAGTTTTATCGTTTTGATTATTTAGCAGTGTATACAAAGAGAATTAGCATAAGGTAAAACCGTCTACAATATGTTTTTAATACAAAAATTCACTTCTCAAAAAATTGAGCTTACCGAAACAATATTCTTTGATCCAAGTTTTTTGGATTAGGGAAATTCAAAAAATCTAACTACTCATACCATCCATTAAGCCATTTTAGTATGGTCTACATTTTAACTTTTGTTATAATTAAAAACTTTTATCGTAAGGCATCTTCTGGTTTTTGAATTGGACATATTATTCACTTAGTTACAATAGATTTTTCTATTTTGTGTTTGGAATAGATTGTATCACCATGTGCTTTATGTTGTATCAGATGCTTTCTAGCCAATTTTTGAAATGGTTATTAATCTTTTAGCTATAGTGAATTAATGAATTTGTCGATAGCCTATGCGACTACGCAATGGTGCTGCGATTTGATAAAACTAGAAAATAAAAATTATAAGAAGGTGAAGGGGGTATACTGCATGAAAAACAAGAGAGTGTTCCACCAGAAATATGACACATGGTATCAATAAGGGTGAAAAACTAAACTTAAGAAATAAAATATAATGAAATAATATATCAAATTGTGAGAATGTCTTGTAAATTTTGTGAGGATTATGTGAAAATGGCTCATCAAACTGTTAAAACAACAAATAGCTTAGATATTTGTTGATAGAGGAGGGTAGAAATTCCTGCTGAAACTCCTTTAGATAAAAAATATTTGTAGTAGCAGTAGCTAATGCATGATAAGGATTGAGTTATTCGTATAAAGCTAAATTTTTTAAAATCTATAAATATTGGCTGAGCATTTTTATTTAAAATATGTATAATAGAATGTGAAAGGCGATTGAAATAATGAAAAATATTTTATTGGTAGATGATGAACAACGGATGCTAGACCTGCTAGGGTTATATCTAGAAGGAGATATTTACCACTGTGAAAAGGAAATTTCAGGTGTTCAAGCGATTAAACGAGTTGCTAAAGGGAATTTTGATTTAATCTTACTTGATGTGATGATGCCTGATTTAGATGGCTGGACTGTCTGCAAAAATATAAGAGAATTTAGTGAGATCCCTATTATAATGCTTACTGCTAGAGGACAAAATACAGATGTTTCCTTCGGGTTAAAAAATGGAGCCGATGACTATATCACCAAACCTTTTGATGAAACAATTTTATTGGCTCGAATTGAAGCTATTTTAAGACGAACAAGCCTTTCTGATAAAATTGATTTTAAAAACTTATCCTTGGATAAAGAAAGGTTTCAAATTTGGATTAATCAAAAATTGCTGGAAGTTACACCAATTGAATTCAACTTATTGGACATGTTTTTGACGCATCAAAATCATGTCTTTAGTAGAGAACAAATAATCGAACACATTTGGGGACTGACTGCGGATGTTGATAATCGTACAGTGGACTCTCATATAAGAAATTTACGTGAAAAAATGCGTAAAGAAAGTTTTGATGTAGATAGTTTTCTGCTTACAGTTTATGGAGTAGGCTATAAATGGCAAAAATAAAGGAAAAACGAAAAAGAAAAATTTCTGTTAAAATAGGCGGGTCTTTTTTGGCAGTAGTAGTAGCAATTGAGTTAGGTCTATTTATTAGTCTCTATCTTCTCATTGTTAATACATGGGTACGTGAGGAAGTTGATTCAGTCGTAGCTCAGGGACAGAATCATGCTTTGGTTCTTTCTGGAGATTTTAGTGCTGAAACGATAGAACATGTAGTACTGATGGAAGAAGGAAGCAGCCAAACAGCTATTGTAGTCCAAGACCCTTATGGGAAAACATTAAGATCATCTCAAACAATAAATAGTCAAATGAAGAAACATATTTCTGCGCTTCAAAATGAAAAAAAGAACAAGAAAGAGTCTCTCCACTTTCATTGGTTAGGAGATAAATACATTGTCTCAAAATCGCGCATTCAAAGTAATGGAAAGATCGTAGGATCTGTTTATATGTTTTTATCAACGAGACCGATTCAGAAGATGGTTTTCAATTTCACAGGAATTTTTGCAGTTTTAGCGGTGATTACTTTAATTGTAACAGCATTTTCCATCTTCTATATCACCCGTACAGTGACACGACCTCTTCTAAAAATTAAACTAGGGACAGATAAAATTGCACAGGGAGATCTATCAATTCAATTAAATGTAAACACAGAGGATGAGTTAGGAGAACTAGCAAAATCGATTGAAGATTTAGCAGAAAAACTTGACTTTATGAAAAGAGAGCGTAATGAGTTTCTTTCCTCTGTGGCCCATGAACTGAGAACACCATTAACCTTTATTAAAGGTTATGCGGATATTGCTAATCGCTCTACAACAAGTCTAGAGGATAAAACTCAATATCTACGCATCATCCGAGAAGAAAGCCGACATCTTACGCAACTCATGGAAGATTTAATGAATCTTGCACAATTGGAGGAAAATGGATTTAAAGTTGAAAAACATCAGGTTTTAATTCAAGAGCTTATTAATGAGGTGGTCAGTAAAGTTTCAGGAGTATTTAGTGAAAAGAGAATTAACTTTTTAATCTCTGGAGAAGGAAACTTTTATGCAAATATTGATTTCATGCGTATAGAACAAGTATTGGTCAATCTTTTGATGAATGCTTACAAATATTCTGCTGAGGGATCTGATATTAAACTTGCTTTTATTCCAGAAAAAGAAAATTTTAAAATCGTTATTTCGGATAAAGGAGAGGGAATTCCTGAGCAAGATCTTCCATACATTTTTGAACGATTTTATCGTGTAGATAAGTCGAGAACTCGGACAACTGGCGGAGTTGGATTAGGTTTAGCAATTGTTCAGGACATTGTCAAGAAACATAATGGAAAAATAATTGTAGAGAGTATCCAAAATCAAGGGACTACATTCATTATTGAACTCCCATATAGTTAAAACACTAATTTATTTTCAGTGTTTTTTTATTTTCTGCACAAGTTCTGCAAATTCGTTAGATATAATAATCTCATTAAAATAAAATTTGCCAATGAAGCATGAGAGTGATAATAACGTCAACAACTCCTCTATTGTGGTTCATTGGCACATTTTATTTGAGAAGTAAGAGGAATAAATAGTGATATCATTGACAATAAATAAAATTGCTTTTGAACTCGGCCCTTTAATGATTAGATGGTATGCGGTTCTTATTGTTGGAGGTGCAGGTATTGGTGTCTGGTTAGCTTATAAGGAAGCGCCTTATCGTCATCTAACAGGCGAAGATATAATTGACTTTGTTATTTGGGCTGTGCCTTCAGGTTTAGTTGGAGCTAGACTCTATTATGTCATCTTTAACTGGAGTTACTATAGCAAATATCCCAATGAAATTATCGCTCTTTGGGACGGAGGAGGTGCAATTTATGGAAGCTTAATTGCAGGATCAATCGTTCTTTTTATCTTTAGCTATTATCGTATGGTCAATCCAATGGATATTCTTGATGTAGCTGTACCTGCAGTTTTTCTGGGTCAGTCCATCGGTAGATGGGGGAATTTTGTAAATCAAGAAGCCTATGGAAAAGCGGTTGAAAATCTTGATTGGCTGCCTTCGTTTATTCAAAAACAGATGTATATTGATGGCAGTTATCGAATTCCTACATTTCTTTTTGAAAGCTTAGGAACTCTAATCGGTTTTATACTCGTTATTTTTTTACGTCATCGCCTAAAAAGCATACTCAGAGGAGAAGTTTTTGGTTTTTACCTTATTTGGTATGGTTCTCTTCGATTAATTATAGAAGGAATGCGAACAGATAGTTTGATGTTTGGAATGCTTCGAGTTTCTCAAGTTTTGTCGCTTATTTTTGTGTTAATCGGAACCTATCTTATTTTTTACAGACGCTTTAAAATAAGAAATATCGAATTCTATAATTTATCTAAAGGAGAATAAAAAAATGATACAATTCATAACCTCTATCGCTCCCTATGCTTTTATTTTAGTTTGTCCTCTCATGATGCTCTTTATGATGAGGGGAATGCATGGTAAACATTCTGAATCAAGTTCTAATCATGAAGCAAATGAATTTCATCAAGCTGAGATTGAAGAGTTAAAATCTCAGAATGAAAAAATGTCAAGAGAATTAGAAGATTTGAAGAGACATATCTACTAAGCAAGCTACTTTTAGTAGCAAGAAGCCTATACAAAATATTTTGGACAAGCAATCAGTATAGGTTTCTCCCTGCTAAAATGCGGAATAATTCTAGATAAGGAGAAAAGTGAAAGAATACAAAATCAATATCAACGGAGTTCAAACGTTTCTCCATATTCAAGCTCTTTACTTTAAAGGAATAGTTTAGTAAGAAATTGAATTTAAAAATATAAGGTTTCTTTAGAAACAAAGGAATGATAAAAACTAATATGAAGAAAAAAATTATTTCTAGTCTAGTAATGTCAACAGTTACTTTGTCTGCACTGTCTCCTATTTTTGAGGTTATCGCAGATACAACTACTGATATTGCTAAACAGGAAGCGACTATTGCAAGCGCTCAATCAGAAAAAGATAAAGCACAATCTCAAGTTGATACCATCCAGTTAAAAGTAGATAATTTATTAAAACAACAGGAAAATACTAAGAAAAAAATTGAGGATGCTAAGAATCAGGCGAGAGCTCTTAATGAACAGATAGAAAAACTATCTCAAAGTATAGCTGAGCGTACAGATGCCCTTGAAGCTCAAGCTCGTAGTGCTCAGCTCAACAATACATCAAATAGTTCTCTCAACGCAGTGATTAACTCAAAATCATTAACGGAAGCCATTCAGAGAATTACTGCAATTGCTACTGTATCAAGCGCTAATAAACAAATGATTGATGAGCAAATTAAGGAGCAGAAAGCTCTTAATAAAACATCTGATACGGTTAAACAAAATTATAATCAATATGAAAATCTTAAAAAGAATCTTGATGCCCAAGCTAATGATTTGAGCACACAACAAGCAAATCTTAGGGTTGCAACTTTAAATTACCAAGCAATAATTGAAACGGCTCAAGATAAGAAAGCTAGTCTAATTAAACAAAGAGCGGCCGCAGAAGCAGTTGCAAAGAAAGAAGCAGAAAAAGCCAAAAAGATTGCGGAAATTCAGGCAGTTGCAGAAGAAACTTATAAGAATCAAACGCGTTTTTTAAATGATAGTACTAAGGGAACTTCAAATAATAAAGCTAGCAGTACTTCAACGACACCTTCTGGTGGCAAACCTTCAAATAGTTCAACTACCACCTCAAGTGAAGCATCTGAAAATACTCCTTCAAACGATTCATATAACTCCTCAAATACTGTTGCTGGCAGTAAAGCTTCGAGTGATTCAAATACATCCATTACAAATAATTCGAGCGGAAATGACTCAATAACTCCACCTAAAACAGGAACCCCAGGTTATAATCCATATGCCGGAGGAGGTTGTACAGATTTTGTTTGGCAATATTTTGCAGCAAAAGGAATTTATATTGCAAACATTGTAAATGGGAATGGTGGTTTTTGGGGAACCAATGGAGTCAGTCAAGGAGTCCTTCGTCGTACTTCGTTAGCACCTGGTGTAATTGCCTCAGGATTCACTGATCAATTCACTGGCTATGGCACCTCAACAACTAGTGGTAGTTCTCCTTATGGTCACGTTGCAGTTGTTACGGCAGTTCACCCTGATGGTACCTTTGATGTACAAGAAGCAGGATATGGTGGTACATTCCCTTGGGGAAATGTACGTAAAAATTTAAGTCCTCAAAATGTAGTTTTCTTACTTCCAAATTAGGAAGACTTTAGATTATAAAATGATAAAAAAAGAAGTGCTTCTAGTTTTATAATTCAATAAAATTTATATACCTATTAGCATTAGTTGGACAAATTTTCCGCTTAAGTTAAACGTTCCCTTCCTCCATAATATTGGTGTAAAGATTAATGTAATATTTCCATCAAGAATGATAAAACCTATTTTAGTTTACGTTGAACAAAAAAATGAAATTAAGGGAGAAAAGATGAAATTAAAGAAAAAAGTTTATATGGGAGTTTTTGTTCTAGCAACTACATCATTACTTGCTTCTTGTTCGTCGGGAAGTAGCTCTATTGATAATCAGCAGCAATTAAAAGACGATTCCTATAATATAACCTCAAAAAAAAGTTCTACAAATGTGAAGGTTAATATAATTTCTACTATCTCAGAAATTGCAGGAAAGAAAGAAACACATTACCAGTATACTGATGAATCAAAGAACAGCTATCTAGCTGGTGTGCCTATCGTACTTGATAAGGGAAAAGAAGCAACAATAAAGGTTTCAAATAACAGCAGTACAACCACCAATATTCATTGGCATGGTCTGAGTATCCCTAATAATCAAGACGGCCCAGATATTACATTAAAGAAAAAAGAGAAAAATACATTTAAATTCACACCAAAAGAGTCTGGGACTTTCTGGGTTCACTCTCATTATCGACCAGTGGAAAATCAGGTAACGAAAGGGATGTATGCTCCTGTAATTGTACGAACAGAGGCAGATAAAAGTTATGATCTAGATGAAATTATGATGCTAGGAGATACACTAGAAAACAATGATCAGAACTCCAAGATGTCTGGAATGAATATGGACGATATGGATATGAGTGAAAGTGATTCAATTAGTGATACGATAAATGGTAAGAAAGTAGCTCCAAACCTTGAACTTGGAGGAGGACAAATTGGGAAGTTGCGATTTGTTAATGCCTCTGCCAATAATTTTAAAACGGTTAAATTTCCTTTTAAGGTTAGAGTTATTGCGAAGGATGGTTATAACTTAGAAGAACCCTATGAAGTACGGAATTTCAAGATAGCACCTGGACAACGTTTAGATGTTGAGGTTGCGCTTATAGGAAAAGATAATAAAACTTACACAATCAAGGATGGAAATGCTAAGGTAAAAATAAAATACAAAGGTAACAACAAAACTAAGGCAATATCTCCATTCGTTCCTCTAAAAACAGATAATTTAGCAAAATATGTCTTAGATAAATCTCCTGATATTAGTATGAGACTGACCGAAGAAATGGAGATGAATACGTCAGGAATGAAAATGAAAGAAATGATTAATGGTGAGGTATTCCCAGATACAGGAACCTTTAATGTTAAAGTGGGACAAATGTATAAAGTTCAATTTGAAAATGCGGATACCATGGCAGGTATGTCACACCCAATGCATATTCATGGAGCGCATTTCCAAGTTGTTGAAAAAAATGGTCAACCAACAAATGATACGACGTGGTATGATACTTATCCAATGGATCAAGGAGTAAAGACAGATATTGCTATCAAATTTGATGAACCAGGTGTCTGGATGGTGCACTGCCATATTTTAAATCATGAAGATAATGGAATGATGGCAAGCTTTACTGTGAAATAGATAGAACGAAGTATATGTTTTTTACTTAAAATATGAATCTAGCACGGTTAAATGATAAATTGACTTCTAAAAAGAAATATTATAAAATATATACCCATTAGTAGGGGTATATATTTTTTGATATTATATGAGGTTCTGTTGCAAAGTTTTAAATAAAGAAAAAAATCCCTTACGGTATCTATGATTTAAGCTGGGATTCCCAATAATACCTTGATTTCAGTACAGACCGAAAACCCGAAGAGAGTGCCTTCTTTTCGGGTTTTCTTATATAATCCTCGGATGGCTTCCATGCCTTTAATCGTGGGTGAGGCAGTGCGTAAACTTCGATAGAATTTATTGCGTCTCTTTACTGGACGATGGTCTTGTTCAATCAAATTATTCAGGTATTTAATGGTACGATGTTCTGTCCCTTGATAAAAGCCGTATTCTTTTAGTTTCTTAAAGGCACTTGTAATAGAGGGGGCTTTATCTGTGACTACAACCTTCGGTTCATCAAACTGCTTCACTAACCGCTTAAGAAAAGCATAGGCTGCTTGTGTGTCCCGTTTTTTACGTAACCAAATATCCAAGGTTAAACCATCTGCATCGATGGCTCGATACAAATAATGCCATTTTCCTTTAATTTTGATGTACGTTTCATCCATTTTCCATGAATAAAAGGATTTTTTATTTTTCTTTTTCCAAATTTGATAGAGTAGTTTGCCATATTCTTGCACCCAACGATAAATCGTCGTATGAGAAACGTTAATGCCACGATCATATAAGATTTCTTGAACTTCACGATAGCTAAGGTTATAACGAAGATAGTAGCCCACGGCTACAATAATCACATCCTGCTGAAATTGCTTTCCTTTAAAATGATTCATCGTCATTCCTCCTGCTATTTTTTTCTATTATTCTACCTTATTTGATAGTAGATTTAAAACTTTGCAACAGAACCGTTTGCTTCATAACTAGCGTTCAAAAAAACTAAAAAGTATCATAAAAAGAAGGCACGCTTATGTAGTGACCCCCAAAAGATAGACTTTTCAAAAATATGAAAGGTCTTTTATTATGACAAAATATTCATTTGAACTAAAACTAAAAGTGGTTCAGGATTATGATAACGGTGTAGGGGGGTGTGATTATTTAGCCAAAAAGTACCATGTCACGAACGAAGCGATTGTCAGGCGTTGGGTCAAAGCTTATAAAGAATTAGGGGCGGTTGGAATTCAGCGTAAAAGACAAAATACAGTTTATTCAACACAATTCAAACTTAATGCGGTAAACTTATATCTAACAAGTGAAAAGTCATATAGAGAACTAGCTCATGAATTGGGAATGAATAATCCGCCACTTCTTACACGATGGGTATCAAATTATCGCAAAAAAGGGGAATTTGCCTTTTCTAATGTTCAGGGGCGACCTAGAAAAGAGTCTGAATTGCTTGAAATAAGTATTAAGAAAGCGAAAGATGTGGTGAATGAAACAGAGCAAGAACTTGCTAGGCTTCAAAACGACAATCTTAATTTAAGAATGGAAGTTGAATATTTAAAAGGGCTGAGGAGATTACGGCAGGAACAACACAAGAGGGAAAATCCCGAGTGGTCTGTGAACTCCGACGAGAATTCAAGTTCCCACTTAAGCAACTCTTAGCCATTTCTGAACTTTCTAAAGCAACTTATTACTACTGGGTCAATCGTTTTGAACGTCCTAATAAAGACGAAATGATTGAGCAAGTCATGCTTGAAATACGTCAAGAACACACTAATGCAGGGTATCGTCCAATGGTTGAGCTATTAAAACAACGTGGAATTTATGTTAATCACAAGAAAGTTCAGCGCTTGATGAAAAAACTTGGGCTTCGTGTGACTACTTTTTGGCATAAATCTCGTAAATATAACTCTTACAAAGGTAAAGTTGGGACTGTGGCTAAGAACAAGCTCCACAGACGATTTAACACTTCTATACCACATCAGAAGATAACGACAGACACCACTGAGTTCAAATATTACGATAAAGGGGTTCAAAAGAAGCTTTATCTCAACCCCTATCTTGACCTTTTCAACAACGAAGTGATTAGCTATGAAATCTCTAAACAACCAACCTATCAAGCTATTGCGACAGCACTTCAGGAGGCTTTAGAATTGACTTCTGATTGTCTCTATCGTCGTACTTTCCACTCTGACCAAGGGTGGGCATATCAGATGAAAAACTATGTCTTTAAGCTCAAATCACAAAAAATAATCCAATCTATGAGTCGCAAAGGTAACTGTCATGATAATTCAGTCATGGAGAACTTCTTTGGCTTGCTTAAACAAGAAATCTACTATGGTCATGTTTTCAATTCATTTGAAGAACTTGAACAAGCGATTACTAAATGGATTCACTATTACAACACGAAACGAATTAAGAAAAAATTGAACTGGATGAGTCCAATCCAATATCGTTTAACTTATTCAAAATAACAAAAAAAAGACAAGAAATTATTCTTGTCTAAAAAGTCTAGCTTTTGGGGTTCACATCATTATAAACATGCCTTCTTTTATTTGTTGTGTTATTTAACTTTCATCAATCGTAATCCGTTTAATGTTACTAAAAGCGTTGCTCCCATATCTGCTACAATAGCAATCCATAGTGTTAGCCAACCTGGTATGACTAGTAGTAGAGCTAATAGTTTTATACCTAATGAGAAGGTGATATTTTGCTTAATTACTTTTAGAGTTTGACGGCTAAGTCTAACAATGAATGGTAATTTTTGTAAATCGTCGCCCATTAGAGCAACATCAGCAGTTTCGAGAGCCGTATCTGTCCCTGCACCGCCCATTGCAATACCAACCGTCGATGCAGCTAATGCTGGTGCATCATTAATGCCGTCGCCAACCATTGCTACTTTATTATAAGTTGTCCGCAACGCTTTAATCGAATCTAATTTTTCTTGAGGCATTAGATCTCCTTTTATTTCAGTCACACCTAATTGCTTACCAATAGATTCAGCGGTTTTAGTATTATCACCAGTAAGCATAATAGTGTGTTCAATTGACAACTTGTGGAGTTCAGAAATAACGGCAGCACTTGAATCTCTTACTTCATCCGCGACAGCAATTACTCCTAAAATTTGTTCGTCAGTACCGAAATACATGGCGGTTTTCCCTTGTTCTTGAAATTGTCTGTATTGTACTTTGACCGCTGTTTCTTCGATTACTGATGCAGAAAACAGTTTAGGGCTTCCAATATAGTAACGTATGTTTTGATGTATACCTGTAAGTCCTTTACCTGTGATAGATTGGAAATCCTCGATTTGTATTGACTTGTAATCCACATTAGTTTTATCCGCTTCGTTTAAAATAGCAGAAGCTAATGGGTGTTGAGAAAGAGATTCCAACGATGAAATAATCGATAGATAATTTATATCAGTTTCAGAACTGGTTGCAATGAAATCCGTTACGACAGGCTTTCCTTTTGTTAAGGTTCCAGTCTTATCGAAAGCAATTGCTCTCAAATGACCAATTTCTTCCAGATAGACTCCGCCTTTTACTAAAACACCATTTTTTGCTGCATTACCAATAGCCGAAACAATTGAAACAGGTGTTGAGATCACTAATGAACAAGGACATCCGACAACTAAAATGGATAACCCTTGGTAAAGCCATTTATTCCAGTCACCACCAAAGAATAGCGGAGGAACAACCACTATCAAAAGGGCCATAATAATTATGAATGGCGTATAGTATTTTGCAAATTTATCTACAAAGGCTTGTGCAGGAGCTCGTTCTCCTTGCGCTTCTTCAACTAAGTGAATGATTTTGGCAATCGTTGTATCCGTTACTTTTTTTGTTACTTTGACTTCAAGAACACCTTCTTCATTTAGTGTTCCTGCAAACACTTCATCATCTAACTGTTTTTCAACAGGAACCGATTCTCCTGTTATTGCTGCTTGATTTACTGAAGAATGACCGTTGATAACAAGCCCATCCATGGCTATTTTTTGTCCGGGTTTAATGATCATAATATCGTCGATATCGATTTTATCGACA
Organism: Lactococcus sp. FSL K6-0773; assembly: GCF_038006485.1. Classification (NCBI taxonomy): domain Bacteria; kingdom Bacillati; phylum Bacillota; class Bacilli; order Lactobacillales; family Streptococcaceae; genus Lactococcus; species Lactococcus sp. FSL K6-0773. Next base: position 73,692 of record NZ_JBBOVF010000002.1, read on the forward strand.
CTGACTAATTGCTCTACATTGTTTCTCCTGATAAGAGCTTCTTTGGGAGCTATATCCATAAGAGAACGAATCGACTGTCTTGCTTTATCCATTGAAAATCGTTCCAAAGCTTCGCTAATAGCAAATAGTATTACTACAATAGAACCTTCGGCCCATTCTCCAATAAATGCGGCCCCAATAATTGCAATAGTCATTAAAGATTCCATGGAGAAGTCCAATTTGATCAAATCAGAGAACCCTTCTTTAAATAAATCAAATCCACCAATTATTATTGCCAATATATAAAGAGCTTTCGTTAATAAATGATCTTCGCCCAATGATAGTTGGGAAATCACAGCAACAAGTATAAAACCAAGAGAGATGATTAAAGCGATATTCCGTTTAATAAAAGACTCTTTTGATCTAACTTGTTCATCATTTTCTTGATCATCACGAATGATAAGATTTTCGAAGGCTCCCGCTTCTTCGAGTTCTTCAATTGTTGTTTGGCCTTCTACTGAAATCTTACTTGCACCAAAGTTTACTGTTGCACTCGTAACTCCTGGCAACTGCTTTACATTTTTTTCAAATTTACCTGCACAATTTGTACAGCTTAATCCTTCTATTCGATAGGTTTTTTCGGTCATTTTCTCACTCATGCTAGCACCTCTTCTTTAAAATTTACGCCAAGCTCCATAAGATTTAAGATTTTGATATTTTTAATAAAATAGTAGACTAACTTACCATCCTTGTGACTATCAACTACTCCCAATTTTTTTAAGGAGTTCAGATGGTGTGAAGTTGTTGCGACCGAAGCATCAATGATATTAGCAATATCACAAACACATAGCTCATCTTCATGAACTAAAGCATGTACAATTTTAAGTCGATTTTCATCTGACAATATTTTAAAGAAACCACTTACTGACGGAGTATCAAAGTTTGCTAGTTTAGATTTAGCACGATTAACTTTGTCTTCATGAATACAAGTTATTTCACAAATTTCATTATTCATACGATCATTCCTTTACATTCAAATGTTTGTTTGAATATATTGTATCAGAACATCCATCTATATTCAAGTGAATGTTTGAATGTTCATAAAATGGTCATTTTCTGAACACTCTTCTTTTGTTATAAAAACTCTCAAAATCATTTACATTCCTTGTTCATTAACCCGTAATTTATTCTATGTTCATTTATATATATATTTTTAAGTTATGATACAATAAATTAGAACAAAGGAGAATAAAATGAATATCGGATATGCACGAGTTTCAACTGGACTTCAAAATTTGCATTTACAAAAAGATAGTCTTAAAAAATATGATTGTGAGAAAATTTTTACTGACCATATGTCAGGAAGTAAAAAAGAGCGACCTGGTTTAAAATCTGCCATCGAATTTTCTCGTTCTGGAGATACAATTGTTGTTTGGCGGTTAGATCGATTAGGAAGAAATATGGAGGACTTAATTAGCATAGTTAATTCACTTAATGATAAAGGAGTAAGCTTCCATAGCTTGCAAGAAAATATCACAATGGATAAATCAAGTTCGACTGGACAATTGATGTTTCATTTGTTTGCGGCTTTTGCGGAATTTGAGCGAAATCTTATTTTGGAGCGTTCTGCCGCTGGTAGAGAAGCTGCACGTGCAAGAGGACGACTTGGAGGAAGACCTGAGAAATTTTCGGAGCAAGACGTAAAGATTCTTAAAACCTTGGTAGAAAGTGGTACGCCGATTAAGTCGATTGCGGATTCTTGGGGAGTGTCAAGAACAACTATTTATAGATATATTAATAAGTTTTAGAGTAAACTAAAAAAAAACAGCTCAAAATGTTAAGTTATGAGCTGATTCGATATATTAATTTATTTACTATCTATATTGACGAATTTTAAATCGTCTGAAGAGAGTTTGACTTTGATATGTTGGTTCTGGTGCAAAGTTTTAAATAAAGAATAAAATCCCTTACGGTATCTATGATTTAAGCTGGGATTCCCAATAATACCTTGATTTCAGTACAGACCGAAAACCCGAAGAGAGTGCCTTCTTTTCGGGTTTTCTTATATAATCCTCGGATGGCTTCCATGCCTTTAATCGTGGGTGAGGCAGTGCGTAAACTTCGATAGAATTTATTGCGTCTCTTTACTGGACGATGGTCTTGTTCAATCAAATTATTCAGGTATTTAATGGTACGATGTTCTGTCCCTTGATAAAAGCCGTATTCTTTTAGTTTCTTAAAGGCACTTGTAATAGAGGGGGCTTTATCTGTGACTACAACCTTCGGTTCATCAAACTGCTTCACTAACCGCTTAAGAAAAGCATAGGCTGCTTGTGTATCCCGTTTTTTACGTAACCAAATATCCAAGGTTAAACCATCTGCATCGATGGCTCGATACAAATAATGCCATTTTCCTTTAATTTTGATGAACGTTTCATCCATTTTCCATGAATAAAAGGATTTTTTATTTTTCTTTTTCCAAATTTGATAGTAGATTTAAAACTTTGCAACAGAACCGTAATTGATTAGCAAAAATATTTTTTTCAAATAAGATAGATAAATCAGTGTAAAATCGACAAATAAGGTCTTGCATTTTCTATAGAATTGATATATAGTTAATTAGATCGGCAGTTACTGATGAAACAGGCTATACCTTGAAATGTACTCGATTTATCGAGTATTATGATATAAATCTAGATGATATAAATTAAAAAGTTGAGCGTAATAATTGTTTTGAGTTTCCAACCGAATTAAGCTGTTTTCAGATCTTTGATCGGTGTCAAGATTTGCTTACATATATATTTTAAGAGAAAGGGGGACGATATATGAAGAAAAAGTGGGCGACTTGGCTCAGCCTTTTGGTACTATGTTTGAGTATAGTAGCAAATATTAGCCAAGGATACACAGTATTAGCAGATTCATCTAATTCACTAACCTCAGGGGATCCAACCACAGCAGATCCATTTAATTATATAAAAAATGGTGATGTGGCTTATCCAAAACAAGGCACATCAACTTATCAAAATGGCAAAACAGATGAAGATATCGTAAACTATGATTTTTCACAATCAAGCAGTGAAGGCCAGTCTAGCATAAAAAATATTTTCGGAAGTGGGGCACTTACTTTTGATAACGGCTATCATTATTATCAAAATGATGGGTATGTTAAGAAGATAGTTATGCCTACTAATGATCCCACCCAATTTAAAGTCCGTTTAGATATGATAGGTGAGGAGTTAAAAACAACCAAACCTGTTGACATCGCCATGGTATTAGATAATTCAACGTCAATGAATTATGATATGGGAGCAGGGAAGACAAGATGGCAGACTTTGAAAGACTCTGTTAAAAATTTTGCTAACCAATTAATTGGTCCATCTTCAAATAATAATGATAATGTAAGAATAGGCTTTTCAAGTTTTGGTTCTGAGCGGCAAACTACTTGGTCAGGTTATTCTGATATACCATTTACAAAAATTGGTAAATTTTCATCAAACTCATCTTTTACCTCTAACTATACTCAGTTATTGAATTCAAGTATTTATACTCCTACAGCAGCACCAATGCTTTCTGGTACCCCGACATTTTTAGGTGTAGATGCAGGATATAAGATGTTGTCAGATGCTACATATGGTGCACGTTCTGATTCAGTAAAAGTATTGATTGTTCTAACAGGCCCAGCGTACACATAACCCCCTAAAATCCATATAAGAGATTTGAACTTTATTTTTTGTTATATAATCCATAAACAAACAATATTTCTATTCTTTGTAAGCCTCATAAACGCTCGTTTAGGGCTTTTTTAGTTTCTTCGCACATTTGAGTTTATAGAATATCTTATTAAACAAACTCATATGTATGCATAACTTAACAGTTTTGCATATGATATTAAATTGTGATAAAATCAACTCATGTGGATGTGCAAATATTATATGCGAATCAAAGGAGCGAAATATGGTAAAAAAAGAGTATCTTAGTCGAAAAGATTTAAACAGTAGAGAAACTTTAGCATATGAATATATGCTTGACGGATTGAGTCTTAAACGAATAGCTAAGTCTACGGGTTATCAGTGGAATACGATCAAACGTTTTAAAAGCCTTTGGTTTGATAATGAAGGTAATTCAAGATTGGAGAAATTTTAATGATGAAAAAGTCAGGGGAGCTATTACAGAATACGCTTATTCCGTTTTTAAAGGGTACTTTTGATAATTATCAGGAAGAACATCAAAATAGTGAGTATGAGAGTTTTTCTTTTAGCATTAATCAATATAGTTTTCGTAATAGACTTGCTAAGAAAACACCGACTAAAAAGGGATATTTCGTTGTTTTCTGGGAGAAAGATAATAACAATAAAAATAAAGCATTTGATTATAAAAACAGTCCTGATTTTTTAATTGTTAATGTGTTTGATAATGAACACAAAGGACTATTTGTATTTCCGAAGTCAGAGTTATTAAAGCAAAAAATATTAAGAACATCTCAAGTTAAAGGAAAAATGGCAATACGAGTTTATCCTTTATGGGAACAAAGTTTAAATAAAACAGCTGAAAAAACACAACAATGGCAACTGGATTATTTTATAGATTTATCTTGTAAGACTGTAGATTACAATAAATTAGAAGATATCTTAAAACTAGGTGAAGTACAATGAAATATGGTTATGCAAGGGTTTCAACAAATGAGCAAGATTTAGCGAATCAATTAGAACAGTTAAAGAATGCTGGGGCAGAAAAAATTTATAGTGAAAAATACACAGGAACAAAACGTGACCGCCCCAAACTCGATGAATTGCTTTCTATTCTTTCAGAAGGTGATGAATTAATTGTCGCAAAACTAGATAGACTTTCGCGTTCTGTCCAGCAAGGAACAGAATTAATTTCAGAGCTACAAGAAAAGGATGTTGTTGTAAATATTCTTAATATGGGAAGAATTGATAGGACCCCCAACGGTAGCCTTATGTTGAATATGTTTTTAGCCTTTGCGCAATTTGAACGAGATATGATTGTTCAAAGAACCCAAGAAGGTAGAGAATATCAAAGACAACATAACCCAAATTATCGAGATGGTCGAAAACCAAAGAAAACAACGCAACAGATTAAAGAAATACTGGACTACTTAAGAGTTCATACGTATACAGAAACAGCTCGATTGTTTGAATTGGATAAGTCAACAATCGTGAGATATAAACAAAGGTATGGTCAAAATAAAAAGTAAAGGAAACAACATTTTATCACCTTACCAATAAGGAGGCTTAATATTTGGGCGCATATAAACTGACTTCATCGGCACAGCAAGAAGCATTATTATCTTTAGATAAACTATCAAAGGATGAGTTTCAGGGATATTTTAGCTTTTCACGGTCGGATGTGAAGTTTATTCTCTCTCACAGAGGTGTTGAAAACAGATTAGGAATCGGTCTGCAGTTGTGTCTTGCTCGATATCCAGGAATTTCTTTAAATTCGGTTGATAAAGTATCAAAATCTTTAGTTGAGTACGTTGCTGACCAACTAAAGATATCAACTATAGACTTAGATAACTATTTAAGTAAGAAAAATACCCCCTTAGTGCATTTAAAGAAAATTTGCAGACACTATAATTATTCCCTATATTCTTCAAAAGCATCGGATTATTTGAAAAATATTCTAAATGAAGCGATACAAGAAAATAATGATGAACTTTTTCTAATTAATTTAGCTATTTATCGATTAAGAGAACAACATATCTTACTTCCAGAACTTTCAGAGATCGAACGTTTGATTTCAACTATTCGACAGAATCACGAAAAATATCTCTACAAAAAAATAATTGAACTTTTGTCTGAGAATCAAAAGGAACAATTAGATAGCTTACTAGTAGTAAATTTGGATACCAAAAAATCTAAACTAGCCTGGTTGCAAGATATTAGTGGAAAACCAAGTAAAGATACCATTCTATCAATTTGCGACCGGATATCGGTTATTAAAGAGTTGAAACTGGAGCAGTTAACATTTTCGTTTACCAATGAGAAGAGATTAAGTCAGATAGCAAGATTAACAGAACGATATCATGCTTTTGACCTACGCAGATTTGAAGAAACAAAAAGATATGCTTTGCTTGTAGTTTATTTAATTCGTTATAGAAAAGCTCTAATTGATTTGGCAATTGAAGTACATAATAAAATTGTACAATCAATTAAACGAAGTGGGTTACACAAGAAAAACGAAGAAAATAAAAAAACGGGCGAGCAATCTAACCGCATGTTAAAGCACTTTTCTCAGGTTGTTAGTATGCTGGATCACGCAATTTGTAATAATGATTTTCAAAACTTAGCCCGCCAATTAAAACAATCATTCGATTGGAACGAGCTGATTGAAGAAGGACAACAAGCAGCTCTAATTGCTAGTCCCAGAAAGAGAACTTATATGGGTTTAGTACAGTATAAAGCTCAATATATTCGAGGATACTTACCAAGACTAGTAGAAACACTTGATTTTAAATCACCTAGAATGGATGATGATGGTTTAATTAATGCGCTCAGATTAATTACTGTATTGAAGAAAGAAAACAAACGGAAAATACCTGTAGATATTGAATTAAATTTTGTTAAAAAGCCATGGCAATCTCTCGTCAAAAACCCAGATGGGACAATTGATCGTTCTTATTTTGAATTAGTTGCTGCTACTGAATTAAATGATCGACTTCGATCAGGAGAAGTTATCGAGCCTCAAAGCGTCTTACACCAGGAATTAGATAATTATCTTGTGAGTTCAGACGCCATGATGGGATCGCATACAATTCCAGATACTTTTAAAGAATATTTATCGTCGAGAATTGAAGTTTTAGAAGAACGACTAGAAGCTTATCAGAAACTTGGAAAATCGTTTGATAGACTTACTATTACTAAAAAAGAAAAAAATACTCCTGAAGAAGCTGAATATTACAAAAAATCATTGTACAAACTGTTACCAGATGTAAATCTTGTCGAATTACTTATTGAAGTCAATAACTGGACGGGGTTTATGGACGAATTTATTCATGAGGCCACCAAAGACTCAGCAAATAAAGAGGAATTAGAAGTATTATTTTCTACATTAATGGCTATGGGCTTAAACATTCGCTTTCAAGATATGGGAAAATCTACGCATATTACTTCCGCTCAAATGGCAAATGCTAAACAATGGCGTATGTCTCCTGAGTCTTTCAAACGAGCACAGTCAGTATTAATTAATAAGCAGATTACTTGTCCTTTTAGTGAATTTTGGGGTGATGGATCAAAGGCTTCCTCAGATGGTCTTCGCATGCAGCTAGGAGTTTCGTCTATTCATTCGGATTTCAATCCTCATTATGGAAATAAAAAAGGGACAACTATCTATCGTCATACTGCAGATAAATATATTTCGCATTATGTCGAAGTGATCGCAACAAATCAACGAGAAGCTGCTAGTGCTATTGATGGTGCCATTGGACATGATACGGAATTAAATATTGAAGAACATTTTTCTGATACAAATGCTTATACTGACACCGCATTCGCGTTATTCCACTTGTTAGGATTCAAATTTGAACCACGAATTAGAGATATTGGTTCAATGAACTTATATACAATAAAATCTCCTGATCAGTATAAAAAAATGCAACCTCTAATTAAGCGCGCTGTCAATTTAAACTTAATAGAAAAGCATTACGATGAAATTAAACAAATCGCTTATTCCATTCAAACAAGAAAAACTAGCGCTAAAATAATTTTAAATAAGCTTGGTTCTTATGCTCGAAAAAATAAAGTCGCCCAGGCATTGAGCGAACTGGGAAAAATTGAGAAAACTATTTTTTTGTTGGAGTATGCGATTAATGAAGATTTACGAAAAGTAATCACACAAATGCTAAATCGTGGAGAACTTATTAATGATTTAGCCAGGGAGTTATTTAATGGTCAGAGAGGAAAGTTTATGGAGAAGGATTTTGAAAAGCAACTTCAAAGTGCAAGTGCTTTGAATATCCTGATTAATGCGATAAGCCTTTGGAATACTGTATATTTGCAACAAGCGTATAACTATTGTAAAAATAGCGAACCAGAAATAACGAAGTATTTAGAGTATACGTCTCCTATAATTTGGAGACACATTAATTTGTTAGGAGAATATAAAATTGATTTAACTACTTTACCCGAAGAACTTCGCGAATTAAATCAAGGTAAGTAAAAAGCCTATCATTTTTAAAATGATAGGCTTTTTACTAAGATTCAGTGATAGAAAAAGACCGATAAATCAATAATATAATCTCTTATATGGATTTTAGGGGGTTATGTGTACGCTGGGCCTAACAGATGGAGAACCGACATTTTGGAATTCAGGATCCTACACTAGCTTAAGTAATGTGGGATCAACGACTAATTATGATTATTTTTCAACTCCGTATTATTCTGGTAATGGAGTGAAATCTGAATCTAATTATACGAGTACAATAAATTTTGTCAATCAAAGAGCCAATGCGAATCCAGGAGTATCAAAGTATTCGATTGGTATTTCTACAGTTAATAACAGTGGCATAAAATCAGTCTTAAAGGCGCTAGGACCAGATGGTACTTTTGAAGCGTCAAATCAACAAGATCTAGTGGATGCTTTAGACAAAATTAGGACGTCGATTAGTAAGTCTATTCAAAAAGGCTCATTGATTGACCCTATGAGTCAGTATGTCACGTTAAATACGAACAGCATACAGACATATGATTTGAAAGTTGATAGTAATAGTATATCAGCGACAGGCTCAAATCGTAGTGTTAAAACTGATAATAACCAAATCTCTATTGATAATTTAAGTATTGGTAAAAATGAAGGAGTACGTGTAGAGTATACAGTCTCCTTAAAACAACAATATTGGGATGGACAGTTTCATCCAGCTAACGGCACAACTTATTTACAAAATAATAAGTTATCACCAGCTCAATATCTTCATTTTGCAGTTCCATCCATTAAGTATGATACTTTTAATCTACCAGTTCAAAAAATTTGGGATGATCAAAATAACCAGTATCAAACGAGACAAGATATTATCTTACAACTACAATCTTTTGTGAACAATACATGGCAAAATGTATCTGATAAGACATTTGCCATTAAGGCAAGTGCGACAGATGATCAACTCAAAGGTGTTATTTCTGGTATTCCATCCAAGGATGGTGCAAATCAACCAATTAAATATCGACTTGTTGAGTTGTTTGGAAATACTGAGCAAGCAGTTAATGGTTATGCTACACCAAGTTATTCAACGCCAAGGGAAATAACATATACAAATATAGTTAATGGTAATGTGTCTAAAGACAAGCCGTTAGCTGTAACAAATACATTATTAAAAACAGCTATTAGTTTTACAAAAGTTGGTAATGATAATCAGACTCCTTTAGCAGGAGCTGAGTTTACCCTTTATGCCTCTGATGGAAAAACACAAATTGGATCGCCAGTCACGTCTGATAAAAATGGCCTAGTTAAATTCGATCAACAAGTACCAATTGGGAAATACTTAATCAAAGAAACTAAAACACCACTTGGTTATGTCAAAGCTTCTGATATTAATATTTCGGTAACTGCTCAAAATGGACAACTTGTCATTTCAGGTTTGCCAACTGGCAGTAAGGTTAAAAATATATTAGATGATTTCAAATTAATTATCACTAAAAAAGATAATAATGGCAATGCTGTATCTGGTGTTAAATTTAAACTTGTTGGTTCAAATAATTATAATAAGGAACAAGAATCTGATGCTAGTAATGGAAATGTATTTACTTTTCAAGGGTTAAAACCAGGCAAGTATGCATTAACTGAGACTAAAACACCAGAAAAATATGTTGGTCTAAAACAAGATGTGATCATTTTGATTGGGGACGATGGTAAAGTCACTATTGATGGACAGCCGCTACCTGATCAACCAATTACCACAACTGGTAATATCATTAAGCTTGATGTGACGAATACGATAAAAGGTATTCTCCCTAGTACAGGTGGCTCTGGTCGGACAGGCTATTTTATAGCGAGTCTTATCTTTATGGGATTAGTTGCGATTATCGGTGGTATCTTCTACTATCGTAATAGACGTCTACGTCATCATAAACTTCTTAAAGGTCCACATAACAAAAGTCATCTGTTACTGTTGCTGTTAATCACGTCTCTGGGAATAACCTTTACAAATGCTCAGAAAATAGCAGCAGATGAACAACCGATTACCTTTATCTTACATAAACGTGTCTTTAAAGATAGTGGAGACTTAAAAACAATTAAAGATAATGGGTTAGTGATTACACCTAATGATCCCAATTCAGGTGTGATTGATTCGGATAAAACATATGGGTTGAATGGTGTCACTTTCGATGTTTATGATGTCACTAGTTATGTGTCAAATGCTTTAAAAAGTACATCTAAAGAGGCGCTTATGAAACACGTCACAAATACTGATAAGGCTAGCCTATTGGCCGAAATAAAGCCATATCAGCCAACAAGTCAGGAAGTTGTGACGGTTTCAAGCGATGGAGATGATGGTGTTGCACGATTTAGTGTTCAACCTACTTCTCAAAACAGTGCTTATCTGATACTGGAGAAGCAGATCTCTGACAAAGATGCTGGTAAAGTCAAGATGACGGCAACACCGATGTTGGTTATATTACCAGTAGCGAATCCTGTTGATAAAACATCATTTTTGACAACGATAAATCTGTATCCTAAAAATACAGCAGTCAAAACACCAGTTATCCCACCAGTAAACCCGGTAAATCCGAAACCACCTCATTTCCCTTTTTTACCTGATACAGGTGAAGTTAAGTCGGTAATGGTTGTTTTGGGTGGCATTGTCGTAATCATAGCAGTTAGCTTTTGGTATAACCGACGTAAGCCAAAGCCGTCATAAACTAAAGTCTTTGTCAATTATTGTCAAGCTTATATAGAAAATTTTGGAGAAAAATATGAAAACAAACAAATTCTTACAAGTGATTTTAGCAACAATTTTGTTGTTAACAACCGCTTTTGTGTCAAATCAGCATATTATTTAGTAATAATAAGGAAAAATTAAGATGATCTTTTATAGATTGATTTTGAAAGGAGATAGGGACACACCTTAAAACGAAGCACAGTGTAAAAATCACTCACTCAAAAATGGAGAATAAAATGAAAAAAGAAAAATTATTAAAATTAGTAATGACGTTATTGCTAGCGTTGATAGCTATTGTTGCCCCAATTTCATCTGCTTTTGCGGATGACACAATTGATGACTCTACAAAGGTTAATGTGACCTTAAATAAACTGATTTGGAATGATAATGCACCAACTGATTTCCAAAATACAGGTGCAAAAATGAACTTTGACGGTTCAGCTACACCATTAAATGGATCTGAATTTACGCTTTATGATGTTACAAGTCAATATTATAAATATATTGCTAATAAGAGCCAACAAGCAGCCATTAGCCAAATTCAAGCAGACGCAAGTCAAGTTGCTCCAAATTATGCAACAAAAATTAAATCAGTTACCACTGCTGGGCAAGGACAGGCTTTATTCAATGATTTGTCAGTAAAGAATGAATCAGGACAATATAACGTTTATCTTTTCCTTGAAACAAAAACACCTGACAATATTACAGTTACAAAATTGTCAGCTCCTATTGTGTTGGCAATGCCGATTTACACTTTAGATAAACAACAACAACCTACTGACACACTAAATCAAGACATTCAACTTTATCCTAAAAACGTTACATCTAAAGATACAAAAGAATTTACAAATGTTGGATCATTTAGTAATGTAACTGTTGGGGATCAGTCTTTTGCTAATGTGACAACAGGCGATGTTTTAAACTATACTTTGACCGTTAACATTCCTGCTAATATTGGTGATGCAAATGCTGTTAATAAATATTCGATTTTTGATAAACCATCTGATGGACTTGCACTCGTTAACAATACAGTTACTGTGGGAAGTTTGACTGCGGGAAATGGAACTTCAGGGGATTATGATATTGCTTATGTAAATGGTGGATTCACGGTTAATTTACATCTGAACAGTGATAATGTTAAAGCATTGGCTGGTAAAAAAATACAATTAACTTATAATATGAAATTGACGGCAGATGTGAATCCGGATAATTTACAACGTAACAAAGCGAGTGTCCAAATTAATAATTCGCCTGAACAACAAATCACCCCTCCAACTCCTGTAGGTACTGGTGGTTACAAATTTATCAAAAAGGATGCTCAAACTGGAAAAAACTTATCTGGGGCAGAGTTTGTCGTGGCTAAAAGTGATAAATCAAAATTTGCAAAATTTAGTGGTCAAAACTCAAAAGGTGAATATGTCTTTGATTCATGGGTCTCAAAAGATCAAGCAACAAAAATTGTTTCCGGAAATGCCGGAAATGATGGATCATTCAATGTAATCGGACTTACAAATGGGGATTACGTACTTAATGAAACTAAAGCACCTTCAGCTAACTATGTTCTCTTAAAAGATGGTACAATTACATTTACAGTTGTACATGGTGAATATGGCAAATCAAACTTAGATGTTAAGAATACACCTAAAGGGCTATTGCCATCAACTGGTGGTGCTGGTATCTACGCCTTCATCATTATTGGTGCAGCAATGATGATTGGTGCATATATTTGGTTTAAAAAATCAAGACAACAAGCAGAAGTTTAAGTCTTTAGACTAACAGGTTCTTTCCTGAAGTTAAAGGTTAACGTTAACAAGGCTGGGGAACTTTCCCAGCCTTGTTGTGTTTCGGAAAGGAAGGTGAATCAGCATTGAAAAAACAATACCCGCAGCAAGATAACTTAAAAAACGAAAGAATCAATTTATGGCTTAAGGTTTTGATGGCGCTTTTGTTCTTTGCAGGTGCAATGGTATTTTCCTACCCTTTTGTTGTCGATACAATCAATAATTTTTATGATCAACGTGTGATTGATAACTATCAAATCCAATATCAAACAGCACATAAAGCGCAACAAAAAAAACAGTTGGCCCAGATGAAAGCAAAAAATGAATCCCTGCTCAAACAAGAGCATACGACAAACATTCCTGGCATGGGCTTAGTTGAAGATCCGTTTGAAAGTGCACTAAAAAATAATGTGAAACCAAGCAAAGCTTATTTGCAATCTCATATGATAGGTGCCATTTTTATTCCTTCTATCCATGTTAGTTTACCTATTTTTAATGAAACTAACGACGAGTTATTAGAAAAAGGCGCTACAGTATTACAGGGGACTTCTTATCCGATAGGTGGTATCAGTACACATTCAGTTTTGACTGGGCACAGTGGTCTACCAGATAAAAAACTCTTTACGGATTTGGATAAACTGAAAAAAGGTGACTTATTTTATATTGAAGTATTGGGTGAGAAATTAGCTTATCGTGCAGTTAACTTTAAAACGGTATTACCAACACAACTAGAGAGTTTAAAGATAGTGGATGGCAAGGATTTAGTCACTTTAGTGACTTGTACCCCTTATATGGTTAATACGCATCGTTTATTAGTCACGGGAGAACGTGTTCCTTTTGTCGAACAAAAGATGACCAAGCAAATCAAAAAAGCACAAGCCTATCATCAGAATAGACTACTCGCTTTTGCAGTCGGTATTCCGATTTTCTGTTTATTATTTGCATATTTTATATGGCGCAAGTTTGTCTATTATCTGTGTATCAAACATCGCTATGATTTTGTATTCTATGCTGTAGCTGATGGACAAGGAATAGCTAATTTAGCCTTTTATCTGATAGAGAAAAAAGGGAAAATACCAGTATTAAGAGACGGTGAACGGCTTAAAGCAATCAGTGATAAAGATGGGCGTGTCCTGTTTGAAGATATCCCAGGTGGCCGCTATGTTGCTTATCCTGATGAGCAAACCGCTTTTCCAAAAGTATCTGGATTTGTGCGACTGTTACAGGATCAACACTTTACACTTAAGTCTCATGGTGCACGCGTAAAAAGAACCGGTAAACAACACCATCGTGACTATATCATTGATAGGGGACATCATGCGAAATAAAAACAAGCCACAAGGAAAGGCTAAAAAAAGCATAGGCAAGCGTTTTTTGATTAATTTGATGGTTTATAGTTTATTTTTGATTGGTATATTGATCATGCTATATCCGTTTTATATCAGTGCCTTAAATGACTACTTAGATAATGTTCGCGTGTCGCTTTATAAGGATAGTTTACAAAAAGCTCACGACACACAAGAAAAGCAGTTGAAAGCAGCTAATGAAAAATTAGCTAAACAAGGCTTGACACCCTCTAAAGATCCTTTTAAAGATGACAAAGCAAGTGGTGTTTCTGAAGATTATTATAAAAAACATCTACTAGGCACCATTGATATTCCTAAGATCAACATTAAAATCCCACTATTTGATACGACTAATAGTGAACTGTTAGAAATTGGTGCAACAACCTTAAATGGGACCTCATACCCATTAGGAGGTCAAAATACACACGCTGTGATTGCGGCTCATCGAGGGCTACCAGACCGTGCACTTTTTACTGATTTACCAAAACTAAAAGAAGGGGATATCTTTGTTTTAGAAGTATTGGGTCATAAGTTAGCCTATGAGGTGAAGACGATTGTTGTGGTGAAACCAGAAGAAACACAGGTCTTAAAGATAGAGCCAGGGCAAGACTTGGTGACGTTATTGACTTGTACACCTTATATGATCAACTCTCATCGCTTACTAGTAACTGGCAGTCGTGTCCCTTATACGCCCAAAGTTGAAAAGATGTTAGCGCAAAATGACCATAATCGCAAACTGATCCAACTTACTTTGCTAGTCTTATTTACCTTACTAGTTTGCTTAATGCTCTGGATACTTTATCGTATTATCCACCAATACCTGCTCGCTAAGCAAAATATGTCGATTATTTTACAGATTATCACCTCAGATCAATCGCCTTACGCACAACCTTTACATCTTTATGATCGAACGGGTAAAAGAGCATTGAAGCGTCAAGGTGAGGCGGTGATATTAATACCAGATGCGACGGGTACTTATCAGATTGATCACTTAGCAAAAGGGATGTATTGTTTAAAAACCAAAGATGATGCGCTATGTGTGTTGATCGGACAAACTAAGATAAAAGCGATGACTTATCAACTTAAAGTAATGAAAAGATCTAAATCATCCTTTAAACAACTCTCAAAGCAAGTAATTCAAATTACTTAATATACAAAAAAACATTAAACAGTTACTTAAAGAGGTTCTGTTGCAAAGTTTTAAATAAAGAATAAAATCCCTTACGGTATCTATGATTTAGGCTGTTATTCCCATTAATACCTTGATTTCAGTAGACACCGAAAAGCCGAAGAGCGTTCCATTTCTTCGGTTCTTTTTGTATATTCCTCGAATGGCTTCCATGCCTTTAATCGTGGTAGAGGCAGTGCGTAAACTTCGATAGAATTTATTGCGTCTCTTTACTGGACGATGGTCTTGTTCAATCAAATTATTCAGGTATTTAATGGTACGATGTTCTGTCCCTTGATAAAAGCCGTATTCTTTTAGTTTCTTAAAGGCACTTGTAATAGAGGGGGCTTTATCTGTGACTACAACCTTCGGTTCATCAAACTGCTTCACTAACCGCTTAAGAAAAGCATAGGCTGCTTGTGTGTCCCGTTTTTTACGTAACCAAATATCCAAGGTTAAACCATCTGCATCGATGGCTCGATACAAATAATGCCATTTTCCTTTAATTTTGATGTACGTTTCATCCATTTTCCATGAATAAAAGGATTTTTTATTTTTCTTTTTCCAAATTTGATAGAGTAGTTTGCCATATTCTTGCACCCAACGATAAATCGTCGTATGAGAAACGTTAATGCCACGATCATATAAGATTTCTTGAACTTCACGATAGCTAAGGTTATAACGAAGATAGTAGCCCACGGCTACAATAATCACATCCTGCTGAAATTGCTTTCCTTTAAAATGATTCATCGTCATTCCTCCTGCTATCTTTTTCTATTATTCTACCTTATTTGATAGTAGATTTAAAACTTTGCAACAGAACCGGTTATTGATTTAGAAAAAGCAAAAGATAAAAACATAGAAACAACAAAACAAGGTGCTGATTCAAACATTCAAGAATTGTTAGAGAAAAAAGATACTAAAGGTTTATCTAACCTTATCAAAGAAAATATTTCAGACTACAAAAATTCAGAAATGTTTAAAAAATATCTAAAATTTGTTGCTTCTTGCCCTCACTATTCTTCAAGAAATTCGAGATTTTTACAAAAACAAAAACCTGATGTTGGTTTTGTTGGTTCTTTCGGAGCATGGAAAAATCAAGGTTACCATGTAAAAAAAGGTGAACATGGTTTAAAAATTTTTATGCCTTGTACGAGAGATAAAAAAGATGTCAACGGAAATAAAATACTAGACAAAAACGGAAAACCAAAACAAGAAATTTATGCTTTTAAATTAGGAACAGTTTTTGAAACACACCAATTAGTTGAGTATGAAAATTTACCAAAACCAGTTGCTTATGTGCCGGACAACCCTGATGATAATCGCAAATTATTTTTCTCAATCACAAAGGCAAGTGATGTACCAATTAAGGTTTTAGAAACAGCAGAAATGTGTTCTGGGGCAAATGGTTTTTACTCCCCTACAACGAAAGAAATTTGTTTAAGTCCTGACTTAAAAGGTTATCAAAGAATTAAAACTTTATTGCATGAAATCACTCATTCAAAATTGCACAAAGATAGTCAAGAAGTTTTCGGTTCTGAAAAATATGCTTTACAAGAATTGGAAGCAGAATCTACCGCTTTTGTCGTTGCTAATCATTTAAATATTGACACAAAAGATTATTCAATCGGCTATTTAAATTCTTGGGGCTTTGATAAAATTTCTGATGAACAATTAGAAAATGTGATGAAAAATGTTCAAGCAACCGCAAAAGAATTAATTGAAAAAATTGATATTGAATTAGAAAAATATGTTGCTCCTGTTCCTAAAAAATCAATGACAATGAAAGAAAGAATTGATAAGGCAAAAACAAAGTGTTCTGAAAAAAAAACCACAAGAAACTGAACTAAAAAATGATAAACTTTCAAACCATAAAATCAAAGGAGAAAATGAATGATGATTAACTATCAAGGCAAAGATTTTACAGAAACTGAATTTTATGGACGTGAAATTTTAGAAGCAATTCAACTGACAAATAAATTTCCAACTCCAAAAAAAGTATTGATAGAGATGTTAGAAGAAATGATACATGAACAATTAGATTTAATTGATAAAGAAGAATTAAATCATTACATTCACGCAAAAAAATAGGTTCAAACTTTGACCGAAGATGAAGTTAAAAATTTGTGTTTTGAAGTCAAAGATTTATACGAAGATGTCTTAAAAGAATTTGAAATTAAGCTCTAATTTTTTTCAAAAAGGGGGATTGGGGGACACCACCAAAAATAAAAATATTCGTCTGAAACGAACAAAAATAAAATTGGAAATTTTAGGTTTTGTGAGTGAAAGATGAATACTTTTTACTGTAAGTGTGTACACACTTACGAAGCTCGCTAAAGACACTAACCCCCTATTTTGGGCTTTTAGAGTTGACAGATATTTGTGAGGTTGACAAGATGAAAAAAATCAAAAATCGTGAGAGAAGCATTCAAAAAAAATTCTTTGTAAATGAACAAGAAGCGGAAAGAATTAAATTGATAATGAAAGAAACTGGTATCACTAATTTTTCTATTTTTGCTAGACGAGCTTGTTGCAATAAAGAGATTTTTTCTATTGATTTTTCAGAATATAAAAATATTATTTCTGAAATTTCTGCGACAAAATCTGAACTAAAACGTATCGGAAATAATATCAATCAAATTGCTAAACATTTAAACGAAAATAAAAATAATCAGACAAAAGAATGGATGTCTAATTATCAAAATCAATTAGAAAATTTGGAAGATAAAATTCAAAAAGTGGTTCATTATATTTCGGAGGGGGAGTAAAAATGACAGTCATTAAAATGCCAAAACAATCGAACGGAACGGTTCATTCTTCAAAAGATTTAAACCAACTCATTGATTATGTGATGAACCCTGAAAAAACAAATGACTTTGAATATGTTTCCGGTCAAAATATTTTAGATATTCACTCAACCTGTGATGAAATGTTAGCGACACGAACAATGGCAAATGCTTTAAAAAACAAGCCACGAAAAAACGAAAGGTTTGGTTATCATTTTGTCCAATCTTTTTCTCCTGATGACCATTTAACGCCTGAACAAGCTCATGAAATTGGTTTAAAAACCATGAAAGAATATCTCGGAAATTCTGCGGAATTTATTATTGCCACTCATACCGATAAGCCACACCTCCATAATCATATTGTGCTTAATGCAACTGACCCTTTGACTTTAAATAAATTTCAACAATCAAAAAATGATTTGGAACGATTGAAAGAAATTTCTGATAACATTTCTAAAGAATATGGTTGTAAAATTATTGACCGTCCTGAACAAAAGTTAGGTCATTCTCACAAAAATTATTTGGTCTATCTTGCTAAAAATTCTTACCGAAAAGAGATTAAAAACAAACTTGAATTTTTAATGAACCATTCTCACACTTGGGAAGATTTTAAAACAAAAGCAAGAGCCTTAAATTTAAAAGTGGACGACACAAAAAAATATACCACTTATCTTTTAGAGGGAAGCGAACAAACCAAAAAAATTAGAGAGAGAAGTTTAAAAAATGATAAATTTTTAAAGGAAAATCTCAAAGAACGGATAGAAAGAAACACCATTGGTTATTCCGTTGAGGAAGTCGTGAAACTTTGGAATGACAAAGAAAGCATTCAAGAAAAAGGACAAGAAAAAGAAATTGAAATTTTACTTGAACATTGGCAAGTAACAAAAGAAACTGAAAAAGATTTAGTTGTAACCATTGATACTGCATTCGATAATGAAGCAACGATTAAGATACCTGCACGCTGTGTTGATAAATTAGAAAACGGACACTATAAAATATTTATTAAAAAGGGCGACCGCTTTTCGTATATTGATAAAAGAAGTCCGGCAAACCATAAAATCATGGTTGGGGCAACCGTTGCTAAAAATTTACAAAGACAAAGTGGAAATATCCCTCTTTATTCTGACAATGTCAATATCAAACTCAAACAAGTTTTTCATGAGTTCGATTTCTTAATCAGTCAAGGGCTTGGTTTTGATAGAAGTTTTGAAACCATAGGAGAAGAGTTAAAAGCCACCTATCAAGAAACACAACATCAATTAGACAAGCTAGACACAAAGATTTTAGAATACGTGGAAACAACAAAAACGTTACCTTATGAAGATACCTCTATCAGAGATACCATTAAAAACTTAACAAAAGAACGTGATGATTTGCGAGATACTTTATATAAAGTCGATAAAAACATTCAATACTATCAAAAATCAGAACAGCGATTAGAAGCCTATCAAAAAAATCAAAGTCCAAAACATAAAGCACGTGATGATGATTTTGAAATTTAGTCCGTTGAAAATTCTGATGAGTAAACAATAAAAAAGTCGGATCTGAAATTTTTGGGCTTTAAAATTTAAGACCGGACTTTTTTATTTGAGTTTTGAAAAAACTCTATTTTTTACTTTGTAAAAAAAATGTTCCTGTCGTTGAGCAAACCAACGAAAAAGCACTAAAGAAATTGAAAAATAGATATTTCACTCCCTTTAATGCTTGAATCGTCCTATAAGCTCATATTTTGCCTTTTAAGCCCTTTTAAATGGTTTTGAGTAGAATTATGCCACTTGAATAATAATAAGCCCTAAAATCATTTTTAAGGGCTTTTATTTATTCTTTCAAACTTAGATATTTTATTTTTTGTAGAAATGGTATTTTTCTTCTGAAATAAAACCAGTCGTGCAATTCCTCCATAATTCTTGTCTTGGGGCAACTAGCCGATATAAACTATCGCTATATTTAAACGTTCCTCTGTCTGTTTGAAAGATTGTCAAACGTTTTGAAACGACTTCATAAGCTCTGATTTCTCTTACACCATTATCTTGTAAGGCTCTTAAAATTTTTCTATTAAAGGTTTGTGCCATAAATTACCTCACTTCCAAAATTGATACCATTTTTTAGAAACTTGATTATTTAATTGTTCTTGTCCTTTTATTTTATCATTTAAGGCTCTTATTTGCTCTTTAAGCGTTTCTAATTCCTCTTGCGGTTGACTATTCGCCTGTTCCTCTTTTGTGTCCTGTGAGGGCATTTTAAGGGCTTTTAAGTCATTGATTTCTGCTTTGTATTCTTCCAGTAATTTTTTATCCTGCAAAGCTAAGCGTTGTTGCTGGTCTAAAAGATTGCTTAACTTTTCTATATGAGAATGGGCTTTATCAAGTTCTGTTCTAAGAATACTGACGGTTTCGTTCTGTAGTTGTGTTTCGTTCTTAAAATACTGTCTGATAAGACTTACTGAATTGTCCTCTAACACAATTTTATTTTTTGAGTTGGGATTGAATTTTTGTTTATTATTCTTGAAATTCTAGTTTTATTAGTGCCTAATTCGTCAGCCAGCTCTTTTATGGTTTTTACATTCTTACTCATGGTCTAATTCCTGCCTTTTAACCGTAGGTAGATATTGCTCGATTGCTTTTTTCAGATACTTCGCTACATTGCGTTTAGAATAGGCTTCTTGTTTGCTAGATACATAAGACAAGTGGTCTTTGACCCCATTCAATCCTCTTAATTCTTTTAACTCGTCATAAAGCGGATAGACGTTCTTTTGCAAACCTTGGAGCTATACTATAAAAGTGGAGAGAAAATTGTGTGTTATAATCTGTCTATTAAGACACAAAAATGAAAGGACTTTTATGTCAGGTTTTAAACGTTACGACGAGGATTTCAAACAATCGCTCGTTAATCTCTATCAAACTGGTAAAACACAAACTGAACTCTGTAAAGATTATGGGGTATCTTCTTCTGCACTTGCAAAATGGATTAAGCAGTACTCTCAAGTGCGTCTTGAAGATAATACGGTGTTGACTGCTAAACAGATTCAAAAATTACAAAAAAGGAATGCCCAACTAGAGGAAGAAAATCTGATCTTAAAAAAAGCGAGTGCCATATTCATGCAAAACTCCAAGTAAGATTGAAAGCCATCTATCGACTCAGATTTGAACACACGACAGTTATGCTCTGTCGTGTTTTACATGTCAATCGTTCCACCTACTATAACTTCATAAACAAGAGGCCTTCGAAGCGTGAAGTAGAAAATCAACGCTTGAGAAAATTACTCCTTGAGATTTATATGAAAGCTAAGAAAAGAATTGGAACGAGAGCTTTTAAAATCATTCTTCTGCGTGATTATGGCGTTAATATTTCTGAAGGCCGTATCTTAAGACTTCTCAAGTCTATGACACTCCCTAAAATGTCAACCATCAAACCTTGTTTTAAATCAAATAAATCTCCTGTATTTTCTTCTGATAATCTGCTTAAACAAGAATTTAACCCGAATTCCCCAAATCAAGTTTGGACAACAGATTTCACTTATATCTCTATAGGAGCTAAGCGACATGTTTATCTCTGTGCTATTCTTGACCTCTACTCAAGGAAATGTATTGCGTGGAAAGTAAGTGATAGGATTGATGCCAAACTCACCTGTGACACCTTAGAAATAGCTATAAATAAGAGGAAGCCTAAGGAACCAATTATCTTTCATTCGGACCAAGGAAGCCAATTTAAATCAGCTTCCTTTAGAAAGTTATTAGATGAGCATCAATTGCTTGCTTCTTACTCCATTCAAGAAGTTCAACTCTCTTGCTTTGAATACATCGAACAATTTTATAACAATTATAATCCTCATTCCGCCAACAATGGTTTAACTCCAAATTAGAAAGAAGAAAATTATTTTAAGAAAATATAGCTCATTTTGTGTCTAAATATTTGACATTGGTCCAGAAACCCTAAAGATGAAAATTTGAGACAATTAGCTGATGCACTAAATGTTTCATTTGAATATTTAACAGATACAGAAATTTTGCCAATTTATCAAGAACTCTCAGATGATAATAATCAACAAACAATTAATTATGCTGAGGATAAATTAAAAAGCCAAAAGGAACAAGAAAACATAATTCATTTTAGAAATTCTTTAATCCCATATAAGCAAGCGACTGAGCAAGCATTATCTGCAGGTTTAGGTGAAGGTTATACTGATAATATTGAAACATGTACTGTGTATTGGGATAAACAGGTTAATTATGATATAGGCATCCCAATTAAAGGGGACTCAATGGAACCAGAATTTCATTATGGTCAAACTGCGCTTATAAAATATCAAAGTTCTCCTGATTATGATGGTCAAGTTTGTGCAGTAGATAATGTTTCTATGGGAAATGATTTTATAAAATGTGTCACTGTAGAGGAAGATGGACTTCTTCTACAGTCTTTAAATATAGAAGAGGATCAAAACGGAGAAAGAAAATTTCCAGATATAAAATTATATTGGGATGATAACCCAAGGATTATTGGGAAAGTAGTTGCTGCATTTACTCCAATTGAAATAGATTTTTTATTTAAAAATTTGGAGCTTTAGCTCCTTTTATTTTTTTCTGAAAATTCGTTAGTTATTTTATTATAGAATAAGAATTATAGTTATATATATAAAGTTATAGTTACAGTTACAATTAAGGGGCTATTTTAAGGCTTAACCACACGGTTTATAGCTATTAATATCGTAAAAATGTTGTACTGAGGAGTAAAAATGTTGTACTGAGGAGTAAAAATGTTGTACTGGGGAGTAAAAATGTTGTACATATGTCGTAAAAATTGCGTATTAGGGAGTAAAAATTGTGTACCTATGACGTAAAAATGTTGTATATAACCGTAAAAATGTTGCTTGTGACGTAAAAATGTTGCTGTAAATCGTAAAAATGTTGTATTATTACTAGACAAGAATAAAAAAATAGTATATATTAATAAAAACAAAGGTTATGACGTAAAAATGTTGTATTTTACATAAGTTTTTCTATCTTTCTTCTATAAGGTGAACGAAAAATACACAATTTTTACGATTAAATCAGATATTATTTTATCTTGATACTGAAAGAGGGGTTAAA
>NZ_JBBOVF010000003.1:0-62446 GCF_038006485.1 Lactococcus sp. FSL K6-0773
CATTGTATTGTCCTCTTTTCTTTCTTTTTTTGATTTTTGACAAATCATTTTTGTTAGGCTTTTGAGGAAGTGAAGCTGTTTTCCTCGAATGGTAAAAGCTGTGAGTGTTCTACATATTTTGCTCCTTTCTTTTTTCGTTTAGGTGGTTCATTTTCGCCAGTGTGTTCGTTTCGTTTGCTGTGACGTGAACGAAACATACGCACAAAGAAACCGCAAGGGCGAACAATGTGAGTTCATCTTGACCCTTGCGGTTTTGACTGCTTATGTTAAGGTAGCTAACAGTAAATGAGACGTTACTCACTGCAAAATGAGACGCCTGAAAAAAGAAAGTAGCTGAGGTAGAGTAACGAACGTTTAGCTTTTACCATTCGAGGAAAGTCTTTAATCAAATACAAATACCTTTACACGTATATTTGCAAATTAATTTGCAAAGATTTTTATGCGTGCAAAGGTATTTGTATTTGCAAAGAAACTAGGCGAAGCCTCGTTTCTACCGCTTTTGATTTTAGCCTTGCAGGCAAGGCGTTTCTTCGTAGCAGTGGAGGTGGCTGGAGCGAAGAAGAAACTTGCACTTTGTTCTTTTTAGAAACAAAAAAACACGCTAAAACCTTGTCATATCTAGGTTTATAGCATGTTTTGTGGTATAATAGAAGAGTAGAAAAGTTATGACGGTGGCGACTCAATAGAAGCGGAGGTGGTGCGTATGAATGTACTCACAAAATCTGTTGAAAGGAGTAGCCTTTTGTCCGCATATGAGACAATTCAAACGATTTTAGGCTTTGGTATGTTTACCATTGCATTAATCAGTTTGATTGTTAATTTGCTAAAAAACGACAAAAAAAAGTAACCAGTCATAAACTTTAGCAGGTTTACTGGTTACAATTTATAACTAAAAGTTGCTACCGTCTTAAACGGTTCTACACCAAGAGGGGTACGTTGTCGCGTATCTCTCTTTTCATTACTATTATATCATATTTTGAGCGGAAGTGAAGGCGTAAGCCTTCTTTTTTACTGTCCCCCTAAACGGTGGCGGTGGTTGGAGTGTGGGGGACAGTAAAAAACTATCTTTTAATATTATGCTTTTGTAAATAACGTTTGAGTGTACTAATCGGTATTCTTGTGTGCTGTTCGATCTCTTTTAAGGTATACTCCTTTGATTGATACAATTCAAAAGCTCTTTGTAGTAATGGATCATTAATCTGATAGTTTGGCTTCCGCCCTTTGAATAGTCCTTTTTGTTTGGCTATGGCGATACCTTGTGCTTGACGTTCACGAATTCTTTTTCGCTCTGATTCTGCTTGATATTTGTAGAGTTCAATGACTAAATTGTTAATCAATCGTCTCAAATTTTCATCTTCAATCCCATTCATTGAAGGTAAATTTAAAACTTCCAATGTTGCGCCTTTTTGTTGGATCTGATTCATTAGGGACGTTAAATCCTTGCTGTTTCGTCCTAAACGATCTAATTCAGTCACAATGACTATATCGCCTTCACGTAGATAGTCCAGCATAGCTTTTAATTGCGGACGTTCGGTAGATTGTCCACTGATTTTATCTGAAAAGACCTTAGAAACGCCTTCTAAAGTCTGTATTTGTCTTTCTAGGTTTTGTTCTTTACTAGAAACACGAGCATAACCTATTTTTGCCATTTTCTACTCCCCTTGTTGATCGTTATCGGCTTCTGCTAGATCGTCCAACGTTTTCATTAAATCATCTAGTTTTTCATGATTCACTTTATAAATCACTTGATGGTTTTTCTCTTTACCAATAGTGATGTAATCGCCATAAATCATATATCTTCTAACGAATTTTGTCCCACGATTCAAATCAAGCGTATAGGTGTTAGCACCGACTAAACCACCAGTATCTTTAACTTCATCTTTTTGAGATAATTCCAACTCATCAAGAGAATCAACAATTGATGAAACCATTTCTTTTTTCTTGATATTAAGATCTGTTTCTTGAAATTGATAGATACTTCCATTGGTAATAGTAAAATGAATACGGTCAATATTCTCTTCAGATAATTTTTTGGAATTCATGCTACATGCGACAAGTCCAAAAACAGCTAGAAGAACAAGACTACCAAATGTAATTATTTTTCTCATTATATTTTCTCTCTTTCTGTTTCTATTGTTTACAATCCTTTTGATAGTAATTGGAAAAATTGGGCTAAAAAATCCACAAACTCTTTCTCACTCATGATAATTAAAGGTTGTCCTGATTCAATCGCTTGTTCTGCTTCTGTCAATTTTTGAGAAGGGGAATAGCCTTTGATTAAATCAATTGGGAAATAACCTGTTACCAGTCGTGTGGTCTTTTTCGTAACACTACTTTGATTATGACCTTCTAACCCTGAGATAATGGATTGCGCCTGTTTTCTCGTCATTGTGGTGAGTGTTCCAGTGAACACGAAATATTCATTTTCTAACAATTCCCCACCTCTTTTTAATTTAACATTTTGGCAGACTCTAATGAGCCTTCATAAAGCCTATTATATCACAAAAACAAAACAGCCCATTAGAGTATACCCTGATGGACTAAATTTAAATAAAGATATAAAAAAGTACCCGATAATCAAAAGTCATTGCTACTTCTTTTATTTTTCAATATTATTTGGACTCTAATAACTTGACTTAACGTCAATATAAGCATAGGCAAAAACTTAAAATTGTACTTCTATACTTTTTTGATAAACTTCGCAACAGAACCGATTAGTGTTATAATAAAAATAAAGAAATGTTTCTTTATTAGAAATAGATTCAGATTCAACTTATTCAATGCTAAATGTATGAATCATAAAATATGTGGTAGTATAGCAATGGAATCTGAGGAGATTTTCGATACACTCTAAAAATAATGGAAGGAATAAAGTCGAACAAGGAGTAATTATGGAAGAAAAAAAGCAATATTTTTTTAGCAGAACAATTGATAACCAGAAGTTTAATGAATTTTTAAAAGAACTTTCTGATTGGTCTGAACGAGAGAATCAACCGTGTTATGTATTCCAAAATACAGAGATTGGGCGAGAATCCGATTATGTTGATGCCCTGACTGTGTTTATTTCAGGGAAAAAAGGAATATTTGTTAATCTAGGGAATGATGATGAAGGTTTTTTTGACTATATTGAGGACTTTGTTGAGGATACTGGAGTCTTGGTCAGTAAGTACAAATATGATAATGAGCTTGGACGTATCAGAAAATGGAGAAAAGATGTATTTTCAGAGCCAATTAGTTATAATGACTTTGACACATTCAAAGATAATCTAGAAAATCTATCAGAAACAGAATTACCAAAAGTCAAAGCTCTTGTAGGACTTTATCTTGGAAATGTAAATACTATAACTAATAAAGTGTTAGAGCCAACTCAGGATTTACTTGAGGCAACGAAACGAAATATAATGTTGTTTGATTCAAATCAATCTGATTTTATTTTTAATGAGCCCAATCATAAAAGAATAACAATTCAAGGTCTTGCTGGAAGTGGGAAGACAGAATTGTTGTTGCATAAATTAAGAACAATTTATGCAACAAATACAGATTCTAAAGTCTTTTTCACTTGTTATAATAAGGCATTAGCTGATTCTCTTAGAAATCGAATTCCTGAGTTTTTTGATTTATTAAAAGTTGATGTCCAAATTAAGGATGATAGACTGTATATTGGACATAGTTGGGGATCAGCAAGTAGTGGTAATTTTGGGCTTTATTATCATATAACAAAAGAATATGGATTGAAGTTTGAGAATTATTCTCAAAATAATAATTTTGAAAATGTCTGTGAGAATGCATTAAAGCAACTAGAGCTAATCTCGGATTTTGAACCAATTATTGATTATTTACTGATTGATGAGGGCCAAGATTTTGGAGAAAATTTTTTCAAACTTGCTGAAAAGATAACGAGAAGTCGGGTTTATGTTGCAAGTGATATTTTTCAAAATATTTTTGATAATATTCCAGTAAATGATAATGTAGATTTTGTATTAAAAAAGATTTATCGTACATCTTCTAAGACGGTTTTATTTGCGCAAACATATGCATTTAACTGGTTAGAAAAAAAAGCCGTGAGATGGTTCTCTCCCGAAGAATTTAAAAAAATAGGATATAAATCCGAAAAACAAAAAAATGGTAAGTATAAAATTTCTAGGCCAGATTTTAAGAGATTTAACAATACTTTACCACAAAATGACTTACCTTTCGATATAATTGTTACAGAGGAGAATGAAGATGTTGTTGATAAAGTAATAGAGCAAATCAAACAACTTAAAGATAATTATTCCACTCTACTTCCTGATGATATATGTGTTATCTCCCTTGATAATGGTAAGAAATTTTTGGATAGTTTACAAACAAAAATTGGTTTAGAAATGAACTGGGAAGTTAACTCCCTTGTTGAAAGTAAAGCAAAAAGAAAGGGGAGTTTAACACTTTCTAATATTAATAATGTTAAGGGATTAGAATTCTCATTTGTGATATGCGTCCAAAAAAATAATAGTTACAATATAAAAAAATTAAATGCTACTTATGTTGCAATGACTCGTTCATTTATAAAATCTATTTTTATTAGTTCTGATACGATAGGATTTATGAAAAAATATAATGATATTGCTTGCGATATATTAAATACTGGATATTTAATGATTGATGAACCGCAAGAAGTAATGGATGAGACAGAGTTAAATAATTTAAAAGAAGCAGAAACTAAAACACAAGCACAAGTTTTTGAAGAGGTATTCAAAGAACTTGGTATTATAAAAGAAGACGCTAAACGTTCAATAAAAGAATTCGTTTTGACTACTCCGGAAGTTAAGAATGATCCAATTAACTATCAAAAGATAAAAAATAGTGTTGAACTAGTAAACAAGGCATATAAGTAATGGAAAAAGATTTTTATTATCCGATGACTCCAAATTTAGTAAAATTAGCTCAAAAACCTGTTCGCTCTAAATTTGATATATTAAATATTTTATTTGAAACAGTTACTACTCTATTATCGTTAAATTTTGAAGACAGATGCCCTAATAATGATTCGTATTTTAGATTATATGTAAGTAAGATGAATCGGTTGTTTTTCAGATTGAATGATGAAAAATATTTTTCAATAGCCTTTCCATTTCACGTAAGTATTGAGAAAGGAAATAAAATTTTATTGTATTGTTCGGGAATCCAGATTGATTCAGAAAGTAAATATGATTTGAAAATATTATTTGATAACTTGCAGGATAATATAAATCCCACAGATGCAATAATTGATGTACTTGCTGAAGCAGAGAAGTCAGAATTAGGATTTGATTGGAAAATATTACAAAATCTTTTAACATATGAAACAGGATACATCAGATATGATAAAGATTTTGAGCATGAGAATGGGAATTTACACCCTCTTGAACATTTAGATATAAATTATGAAAGTAATGCTACCTATAAAATAGGTGTTCCAAATAGAAAAATTACCATGGAAAAACTTCATGATCTATTGAATATAGAAACAGAGCAAAATTTTTTAGATTTATGATGAAATTAGCATTGATGAGAAAAGAGGTTCTATTGCAAAGTTTATTCGATAAGTATAAAATTGAATAAAAAGAATAGAGAAAAAATATGGGGGGGTGGCAAAGGCAATCAACTTTGCGCTTTTATGATGAATACATCAAAGTTTAGGGTATCTTACGCCTAATCAATTTGAAAAAGTAATCACTTAAAATAAAGATATTAAAATTATACGTTTTTGACTCTAAAAACTTGAATTAACGTCACTTTGCAACAGAACCGTTTTTCAAGTACCTTAAACAAAGGGAAATAAACAGAAGAACTTATCACTCCATTCAGGAAGTGCAACTCTCTTGTTTTGAATACATCGAACAATTTTATAACAACTATAATCCTCATTCAGCAAACAATGGATTAACTCCAAATCAGAAAGATGAAAAATATTTTAAGAAAATATAGCTCATTTTGTGTCTAAATATTTGACATTGGTCCAATTCGTGATACGCTTTTAGAAAAGCACAAAGATGATTTCATCATAACCGCACCAGATGGAAAGCAAGATACTACTCAGTATTCAATTGCTCAATCAATGCTGGCATACCTAAGCCGTGCAAGCAATAAGTTCAATGACGATATTAATTTTGTGACTGAGAGTATTCCAGTTGAACAATGTAAAAGTACATTTGAATTAATTTTCAAGAAACTTGAGCAAGAACAACACTATAACATAATGATGAATAAATAGACGGGGGATTGATATGAAATTTAGTTACAACCCATTATGGAAATTACTAATTGATAAAGGTTTGAACAAAGCAAAACTACGAGAAATGACTGGCATTAGCTCTGCTTCTATTGCGAAGCTGGGCAAAGGTGATAACGTCACAACCGATATCCTACTTCGTATTTGCGTGGCACTTGATTGCAATTTACATGATATCGTTGAGATTGTGGAAGAATAGAAAAAAGATGACTTGCAAAAATTTTGCTTGTCATCTTTTTTGATTAAAATGAAGCTGGACGAACATCCGCTTCTGTTTTCGCTCGCTTGAATGTAATATCTGTACTCACAGCTTTGAAATGTTTCTCTCCTGCTATTATCTTAGCAAGTTCATGAGGACGTAATTGGTCATCATTAGTATCACCTTTAGTTTCAACGATGAAATAAAGAACTTGTTCATCATTTTCTTCATACAACATCGCCCAGTCGGGATTATAAGGACCAAGCGGAGTGCGAATTTTGAACCAATCTGGCATCTTGATATAGAATTTCACGTTATCGTCTAGTTCTGCTTGTCGAGCAAACTCTCGTTCGACCTCTGAATCAGTCACTACATAATCATATAAGGTTTTGGCTTTACCTTTATCCACTGCTACGGAATTACCGTTTTCGCCAAGATAAGCATTCAAAGTTTCAGTCGTAAACAATGACTGCTCATATGCATCGTCTGTCTTAGTGTATTGGATACCCTCAACAATAAGTTGATTCTTATAAGTATTGATAATCTTAGCTGCCTGATTCATATAGGCAAGAGGATTGTTCTTGAACATCTCTAAATTATCGACTGCCTTCAAAATTGAAACGATTGTTTTTCGAGTTAAATTCGTTTCATTTTGTAAGTAGGTGATAATGTCTGGCAGTTGATAAGCATCACCTGTCGTTGCACGTACAACTGATTCACTACCATCTTGAGCTGTTACACCTGCTTCATTCATTTCAAGAAGTCCTGTTTTATAAAGATACGTTCCCCTACGTGTTTCAATAGAATTAATTCCCTTTAGAAGTCCGCGTCCCTCTACTGCTGCTTTGATTAGCGCATCTGTATCAAATGCAATTCGATAAGTAGTCTTGTATTTGATTTTATCCCACAGTTGTAAGAAGTCTTCTGGTAAGGCTTCTTTGATAACCTTGACTTCTACTTTTTCTGCTGCATCTTTAATCTTGAGACTCTTCACTTTCGATTTTGCAATTTCAAGAATCTTTGGAGCGAGTACCACAAATTCCTCACTCACTTCAATCTGGTTCTCATTAATGGCTTGTTTCAATTCATCTGTTGCACGACCTGCACCATTGATATAGCCCTTTTCTTTTAACTCATCAAATAATTTAGCGGATTTTTCTTTACCAAGAACTTCAATTTCATCAGTAATTTCATCTCTTTTGATGATAATAGTTGCGAAAGTATCCTTGTCAAAAGTACCAAAGACAACCCCATCATCTTCATATTCTTTCTGCAGCCCTTCAGCAAAATCCTTATAGCTTTCATTTGCCATTACCGTTAATGTATTGACGTCAAATCCTGGCACACGATCCCCATTTTCGTCAACAGCGATACGTAAACCACGTCCAATTTTTTGACGTTTGGTAATCGTATCTTTGGTTTCAATCAAGGTCGCAATTTGGAAGACATTCGGATTATCCCATCCTTCTTTCAAAGCGGAATGCGAGAAGATAAATCGAATCTTGTTAGCCTTAGCAGTTTTGCCTTTCGATTCATCATAAAAGGTCAACAGGCCTTCTTTGTTTTTCATAATCATCGTGTAAGTTGACTCATCGTCTTTTGAATCACCTGTACTAGAATCTTTCAATTTTCCTTTAGTGTCAGTTGAAAAATAACCATCATGGGCTTCTCCAACAGGTACTTCTGCGTCATTAAGCACTTTATATTTCGGTAAACGTATTAACTTTTGATACTCTTCTTCAAAAATTTTAGCATATCGCCCAAGTTGCGGATTACCTTCTTCATCATATATACGATAGTTCCTAACCTTATCCAAGAAGAATAAACTTAGAACCTTGATACGTTTCCCATCTTTAGCAAACTGTAATTCTTTATTTAGGTGAGATTCTATCGTCTTTGTGATTTGACCACGTTTTATTGCTTCATCTTCTAGTGTTGCCATATCAAGAGTTATCTTATCAGGAGTCCCCGAAAAATAGACAGCTTCTTGTCCGGGAGTTGTATCGATATATTTAATAAAACCGACTTCTTCATACACTTGCAACCCCGTCTTATTATACATATCATTGCCAGCAACAAACTTGATTGTTTTTTTATTGGCATCGTTTCTTGTTCTTTTATAAACTTCGATTTGAGCCGATATGCCTGATTTTAAGCTCTTAACACTTACAAGCTTCATATGTGCACGGTTTCCATCTTCATCCATATGAATACCAGCAACTTCAATTTGTTTTACCAATTGATTATCATAAGCATCTACCGCCGTCAATTGATAAATCGTTGGGTAAGATGTATCCTTGTGGGTTGCTGAGTAGCGAAATCCTGCGGAGGGATTCAAATTAGAAATGGCTTCTTTTGCACCGTCAGTATTATCCACCGACTGCGGTTCGTCAATAATGACAATTGGATGCGTTTCGGCAATCAAGTCAATCGGACGCGCTCCAGACAACTGTTCATTATCACGGTTCATGACATTCGTGTCTTTGTTAAAAGCTTGAATGGTTGTAACCATAATATCAATGGTGTTGGCAGAAGCAAATGAGAGTACACGATTCAACTTGGACTTGGCACTGTCAAACATGAACAAGTCATAAACCACACCACTATATTGATTCTTGAAATAGTCTTTTGTAATTTCAAAAGACTTCATAACCCCTTCTTTAATCGCAACACTTGGTACAACAATTACAAACTTCAAGAAACCGTATTTTTTATTCAATTCAAGAATAGTTTTGAGATAAACAAAAGTCTTCCCAGTCCCAGTTTCCATATCAATGTTAAACTGAGGGAAGTTATCATTGTTCCCAAAAAGATTATCACTAGGTGCGATGCCATTCAGGATTTGTGCCTTATTGACATTTTTTAACATCTGCTCGGAATTAATAATTACTCGATTACCAACACCAATTCCATCATCGGCAAATAACGTTCCTTGCGGTGACGCATCCGTAATGGTGAAATTTGATTCTTTAATTGTTTGCCCCTCGAAAACGAGGACTGCAGCATTGACTGCTTCAGTCTGGTAATCAAGCGTATCAAATTTAATTTTCATATTTGAGTTTGTCATTATTATTTTCACCTTCTTAAATACTCAAAATATCGTCATATTGAATACCATTGGCATTCAGTGCTTCAATCGTATTTAGCTTTTCGCTGTCATTTACAAACTTGTTATCTTGGAAGACGACCACACTATTATCTGCACTATTTTCATCCCGTTGTTGAATAATGAAATCTGCTACGTTACTTTCTATCGCATCACCCAAAACAACAAATATGGCTCCATAAGCAATATCATAGATAGTTGATGAACCTACTTGGTGCTCTACAACTGAATAAGTCAAATCTAGACCTTGTTTCAGCATGATTTCGTAAACAACATCCAGAGGTGTAGAATTTTGTTCAAAATTGTCCTCGATAAATTCTAAGTGCTGCACAATATCTTGAGCTTCTGTATTCCGTTTTTTGACATTTGATTTATCAAGCTCGAAAACTTTGAAACCAATATCTAGTTGGCCACCTAACAATGGATTTTCAGCAATAATTTTGTCACCTGCTAAATCTATTCGCTTTTCAGCTATTTCTGGAATTGTTCTGTAACCATCTTTATAACCATCTGAATTTACATCAAGTACTTCTGGTAACTGAACTAGTATAAACTTATTGTTAGAAGAATATTCTTGATTATTTATCATTATAGCTTCCGCAGTAGTACCTGATCCTGAAAAGAAATCAAGAATAATATTATCTTTGCTATCATAAGTAACCATGTTAGCCAAATAGCTAATTAGACTCGTTGGTTTGGGAAAATCGAAATACTTGTCTAATCCATATTGCTCGAGTTCTTTTCGACCTCTTTCATTCGTATCTACACCATTTTCGCTATTAGAAAGGATATCAGAAGGTATTACAACTCTATCTCCCTGTATCACATATCTTGGAGCAAATCTATCGCTTTTATAGAAAGTAAAGTTCCATCTTCTATTTCTTTCTCTAATGTGTTTTGCCCCCAACGGAATTGACTTTTAAGACTAAAAGCATTCAAATTATAACCATCTTTAACAATTACGTCATCTAACAATTCAACTTGTTCAATTATCTTTCGACTGTATGTGCCATCTGGTATGTTAAATTTAACTTTACCTTCGGGAAATCTTAAAACACCAATATTATTTCCTGAATTAAACAATGGACTATCTCCACCAGTGGCAATGCCTCCAAAAAGTTTATTGGAGATTTCATTTTTCACATAGCAAAGAACATATTCATATTTATGCCTAATAGTTATAGACAAACTTGGAGGATTTTGAGACTTGTTCCATAAAAATTTTCCGATAAATTTATTTTCTCCAAAAATTTCATCACATAGTTTCTCTAAATTTGATTGTTCGTTATCGTCAATAGAAATAAAGATAACGTTGAATCAAATCTTCACGAACATCCAGTGAATGACTAGATACTTGACCTAATTCACCTGTTCGTTCGTTCGTCATATTATAAATTCCTCCTTATGCTTGTCAAGTCCGACAATCCCTTTCTTATACACTTAATATATCGTCATATTGCACGCCTCCAGCATTCAATATTTCGATGGCATTTAATTTCTCACTATCATTCACAAAACCTGTGTCTTGCAAGACAATAGAAACTTCCTCTAATTCGTCTGATTTGACGATATTAATTATCTTACTTGCAACGTCAGATTTGATGTTGCTACCTAGCACGATGAACAATGCACCATAAGCAATCTTATAAATCGTTGCATCGTCAACTTTAATTTCTTCGATTGGCAAATTCAAATCCAAACCTTGCTTCAACATAATTTCATAAACCAAATCAAGATTGTTTGCATCAGAGTGAATATTTTCAAGCTGCATTTCGATTTGCTCATTCAAATCTGCTGTATCGACATTCCACTTTTTGATATTTGAGTCGCTAAGCTCAAAGACCTTAAAACCAATATCGAGTTTGCCTTTCAAATCAGGATTTTCAGAAATAATTTTCTCCCCTGCACGTCGAATGCGTTCCTCACCAATTTGCGTAATATTTCTTTCCAAATTCAATCCATCTAAAAAGTCAATCGTATTCTTAATTACTTTCTTTTCATTATTATCCTTGGCTTGTTTCAACGATTCTTCCAAACTTTCAGGCAACTGCACTAGAATAAAATTATGATTTTTATTGTCAGTTGCGGATGATTTCATTATCGCTTCTGCTGTTGTACCTGATCCAGAGAAAAAATCTAAGATAACATCGTTTGAATCTGTTGCCATATCAATTAATCGCTGTATTAGAGCTAAAGGTTTCTTTCCGTTCTTAAATGGAATTCCACCTTCATTATCTAGCCCAGTTGTCTTAATATCTGTCCAAAAATCCCCGGGATGATAACTTAAATAATCTTGAGCAAATAAGACTTGCATTCTAGGTTTTCTTGACGATTCATCAAAATCACCTTTGATTACATAAAGCTGTCCTGTACTGGTAACATAAGGAAAAAATATTTTTTTTAATAAATTTCTTCGGGATTCTACGATTTCACTCGATGTTCCACTCCCCATAGATACAGTTTGGAAAATTCTCCAAGCATTAGCATACTTGAATTTATTTTTCTCTTCGTTAGAAGTAATTTCTTTTTCTCGAAAATATTTTGATAGACTCATATAGTTTGCTTTGTCCAATAACTTTTTAACAAAAGTAAAATCAGACTCGGAACGTTCAACATCTGAAATTATCT
This sequence comes from Lactococcus sp. FSL K6-0773, assembly GCF_038006485.1. Taxonomy (NCBI): domain Bacteria; kingdom Bacillati; phylum Bacillota; class Bacilli; order Lactobacillales; family Streptococcaceae; genus Lactococcus; species Lactococcus sp. FSL K6-0773. The sequence continues at coordinate 12,184 of NZ_JBBOVF010000003.1, forward strand.
CAGACATTTTATTCCATTCTTCTTCTGTGATTTCAGTCATTATGGATTTATATTCATCATCCCACTTCTCTTTGGCAATTTTTATATCTTTTAGAATAATATCTTTCTTCTTATAAATTAATACATACTCTTTTAACTTTGGAAGTCTTTTAGACGTATGAGCCATTTTTACACCTGAGGATTCGGACATTTTTACCGATATTGCGTTAACGAAATTAGTTGGCCCAAATATTTCGTCACATACCTTTCTCAAATTATCAACTTCTTTATCGTCAATAGAGATAAAAATTACGCCATCTTCAGTTAAAAGATTTCTAGCTAGTTTCAATCTTGGATACATCATATTTAGCCAGTTGGTATGAAATCTTCCATCCGTGTCACTATTGGTTGATAATTTATTACCTTGACTATCAATTTGACCTGTTTGTTCTAAATAGTTATTCAAATTATCGCCAAAAGAATCTTTATAAACAAAATCGCCACCCGTGTTATACGGAGGATCCACGTATATCATTTTGACTTTGTTAGAATAAGACTTCTGCAATAACTTTAATACTTCGAGGTTATCGCCCTCAATGTAGATATTCTTTGTTTCATCCCAATTCTTTGACTTTTCTTTATTGGGTTTAAGCGTTGCCGTAGTTGACTTTTGTGCCAATTTCATCGCTTGTTTCTTGCCATTCCATGTAAAGCTGTATTTTTCAGGTGAATTATCGACTTCATCACCTAGTATCAAGCGAAGTTTCTCAAAGTCGATTTTCTTTTCTGTCAAAACTTCTGGAAACAATTCTTTTAGCTTTTGAATGTTCTCGGCTGTAATATCAACAGAATGAACATCTACACTAGTTAGTTGGTCTGGCCTGGTCTCAGTCATTATAGTTATAGCTCCTTATTGTTCAAGTAATTTTTTCAACTCATCTTTTGCTTTTTTCAGCTGCATTTGCAAGTCAATTTTTCGATTGAGTTGCTTTTCTTTTTTGACTTGCATTTTCAATGCTTCTATTTGCTTATTCAATATATCAAGTTGGTCTTTTTTGTCAGCCGTGATGCCGTCTGACTCTACACCATATTGATTGGCTGCTAATTGTTTTGCTAGTTCGTCACGCAAGCCATCATAAAACACCTTAAAATTCTGACGGGGTAATTCCGACAAATCTAAATCAGCAAGAACAGATTCTGCACTATCAATGTTGTAGATTGGTGATGGATAGATATTCTTTAACTTTAGAAAATTATTAGGCTGTCTTTCAAAGCGACCTGTATAAAGCGTAAAGTCTTCTATTTCATCCGTCAAAACAACCAACGGATAAGGAATTAAACTAGAAAGCAATTTGAAGATTTTCTCTGAATTCCCTTTTTCTTTCGTCTTTACATAGTAGAACCAAATTTCCGTATAAAGTTCATCTTCAGATTCAAAACTTAGAATGTTGGTATTCTCTGATTTGAAGTTGGCAAGCATATAGATACTTTGTACCGAGTCAGTTAAAAACTGCTTATCTTTTGCATTTTTCATATGTGGGAAGATTTGTATTTTCGGCAAATTTTTATTAATGATAGTAGCCTTTGGAAAGAGCCACCACTTCACGATATTTTTTGTTTCCATTTACTGACTCCTATCTGATAATAAGAAATGAAACCAATTCTACGTCATCCAAATCATCTAATAGTTCCATCTGAACGCTAGTCCCGCCTGGTGAAAACATGGAAGCAATCCCAACCTCTTCTTGCTTACCTTTAATAGCTTCTATTGCTTTTGAAAGCAGTTCAGAATACTTGCTCATATCACTGCCACCATTTGTTTCAGCATAGAAAGCATCAACTAATTCTTGGTTTACAGCTTTATTGCCAATACTCAACTTCTTGAAGAAGTCTAATACCTGCTTGGCATACATATAGTTGATTTTTACGTTGCCATCCATTTTCATGTAAATTACAATGTAAGGTAAAATTGAATTTTCTTTACCAAGTCCTTCATCCCGTTGTTTAAGCGTTAATAACACTCCAGGCTCCGCTTCTGGGAAAATTTGACTATCAGCAATCGCATACATTCCAAGTGGGGCTTCATTGAGTTGCTTCTCATGGTCTTTCAAAGCATTTTGTAAATCTGCCTTGAAATCATTGAAGGTCATGTCTGTAATGGAAATTGCCCCAGATACATCTTCAAGGTCAATAACCTCACTTTGTAATTGCTCAAGCTGCTTCTTCCGATACTTCAAATCATTCATTTCACGTTTTGCTTCAGTAGAGAGCAGATTATCTTCTCCTGTGGCTGCTGTATCAAGTATAACCATTCGACCTTTTACACGCTGCTCTAGGTTTAAATAAGCGTCTAAGTCAACATTCGGCCAGAAATTGACTAATTGAATTTGCTTATTTTGTGAGCCAATACGGTCTATTCGCCCAAAACGCTGTATCACTCTGACTGGATTCCAATGAATATCATAATTGATAAGGAAATCAGCATCTTGCAGGTTTTGACCTTCTGAGATTGTATCAGTTGCTATCAGCAAGTCAATTTCATCCACTGCACCAGGATTGATTTGAGCACGACCTTTTGATAGTGGTGAGAAGTTCGTCAAAATATCATCCATGTCATTGACGTTCACGCCTTTTAGGGTCGTCTGATTTTTGCTTGAACCACCCGTTACTAGAGCTGAATTTAAGCCGTATTTTTCCTTTACTCTTTGAGCCAAATTAAAATATAGATAGTTAGCAGTATCTGCGAAGGCCGTAAAGATAATGACTTTCTTGTTGTTATCATTTAACGGATGCTCATATTTTGTTTTCAATATATCTTCTAAATCTTGAAGTTTAGCATCTAACTCTGGTGTCACATGATGCGACACTACCTGTAAACTTCTCAGCACAAGCAAATCCTCTTCAAGAGCCTGTTTCCATTTAATATGGTCCATATCTCCAAATAGAATTTTAGTTTTTGTACCGACTGCTTGCTCATCAAAGGCATTTTCCAAATCTTCATCATCGAAATCTGTAATGGAAGATAATTCTACATTTCCTGATTTGTGTTTTTCAATTTGCTCAAGAATACCATTGATACCGTCCACCATTCTATCTAACGTTAAGCCAAACGAATATATAGAGCTTTCTAGTCGTTTCAGCAAGTTGGCACGAATTAATTTGGCAAGTGCTTGTTCTCGGTCAGCCTGTTTGAATGATGATTTTCCATCTTTTACTTTAGTATCATACAATTCTTCATAATATCTTTTTTTATCCAACTTCACGTACTGCATCGGCTGGTACATGGACATATTTAGACCACCAATATCATCATATACCTTTTGAAGATTTGGAAAGCCATTAGCTAAATCAATATCTGATTTTATTGTGATTGGCGTTAAACGTTCAGGGAAATCACCAATTGCATTTTTATCGTAGTATTTTTCAATGTGCTTTCGACTTCGTGCGATTGTAAGCATATCGAGCAATTTGAAATATCCTGGGTTCACTCCATCTAAGAAATGTTGCGTTGTGCGTTCTTCTTCATCTAATTCCATCCATCGATTAAAGGCAGTTTGAGCCAATTTTAACTCCGTATCGATATCTGCGATTCCATACTTAGATAAAGCATCCGTTTTACCCTCAGTCATAAAACCAATCTGATTTTTCAAATCTGCCATACGGTTATTAATTGGTGTTGCAGAAAGCATTAAGACCTTAGTTTTACGACCTGCTTGAATGATATCTTCCATCAATCTTTGATAGCGACTCTTTGTTTCTCGATTAACGGATGTATCATTGTTTCGGAAATTATGCGATTCATCAATGACTACTAAATCAAAATCAGACCACATGAAGGTATCTAGTTTAATTTCACCACTCATGCCATAGTATCGTGATAAATCTGTATGATTGAGAACAGTATAGTTAAAGAAGTCATCGTATAGGACATTGCGAATATCTGGCGTATTATAAAGAGTCCAGTTATCTCTTAATCTTTTGGGAGCCAAAACCAGTACTCTCTTACGCTGCAATTCAAAATATTTGATAACTGCTAAAGCAGAGAATGTTTTACCAAGACCAACCGAGTCTGCTAGAATCGCTCCATTGTACTTTTCTAGCTTACGGATGAGACCCATAACTCCATCTTTTTGAAACTGATAGAGTTTATTCCAAATGACTGAGTCTTTGAATCCAGATCCGTCTGGTGCAATGTCCTGCTCATCTAGCTCACTCAATTTATCATGAAAGATATGATAAAGCGAAACGAAATAAATCCACTCAGGCGAATTTTCCTGATAGATGGTTTTAACCTTTTCTAGGACTTTTTGAGTAACTTCTTTTGATTTCGATGAATCATTCCACACTTCGTCAAAATCAGCTTTAAGACCCGCTAAATGGTTGGGTTCTCCAATAATTGCAGTCATCGGCGTTAAGTTGTTTGATTTAGTCAATCCAATACCATCTGAGGTAAATTTAAACATAGCAGGAATAACCACGTTTCCATCTATATCATGAGAATTTTCAATAAGCAATTCATCAAGAGCACTGTGACCATATGCAAGTTGATGCACTTTTACCTTATCTTCAATCAATTTTGCAGTTTCACGAGCGATGAAAGCCGTATTCATCTGATTACGTAGTTTAATCTCGTACTTATTCCCGTTAATATCTTCTAAATCTTGGGCTATTTCATAACGTTTCAAAAAACCAGTTTCTTCTTTTTCAAAGAAAGACTTCGTCAAAATGACTCTTAATTTTTTAGAGCGTTTAATTTCCTTTTGCAGGGCGTTAAAAGCAAAGATAGAAAAAGCCGCAGTCTGAATATTTATCTTTGAATGGCTGGTGATTTTGTCGCTTAATAAGTTCTCAAGTGTATTATCACCTTTGTTATCAATTAATTTAATTTCCACGTTGATGCCTCCAATTGCCTATTTTTCTTCTAGACTGATGATGTCTCCGATATCAACTTTAAGTGCGACCGCTATTTTTACGAGCGATTCCAGCGACACTGGTTCATCTTTACCAAGTTTTGCGATAATATTACCGCTTACCCCAGATAGCTCTTTGAGCTGCCCTTTGCCAATTTCTTTGTCTATTAGCAACTTCCATAATTTTTTGTAGGTAATATCCATAAACATCTCCCCCTCTTCGCAATTTCATATATACTATCCATTGTATCACAAATAATAAAGAAAAATCTTGTATCAATGAATTATTTTTGCGTTCGCAAACATTTTAGTTCCAAAACATCCCTTACCCCCTATGGCATAAATCAAGGTAATCCAAAATCTGAAAATCAACAAAATCACCTACAAAATAAAAAAGCCTGACCTCTGTCAGCTCACAATTCTATTTATATAAGGCTATTCAGCCCACTCCGTTTCGTATCAATTAAGCAAAACGGTAAAAGGGTCACTGGCTGAGACGCTTGTGGCTTTTCTTTTGATTATCTGTTTAAATAAAAATTCATATCTGCAATAAGGCGAAAAGGGTTGAAAATGGTATAATTAAGTGAGAAAACAAGAATGGGTGATTTCATGGGCAATTCATCGGACAGGGAACTTATAAAAAAAGAGTTTGGGATTTCAAATCGTGATAAAAACTCTCTAAGAAAAAGACCTTTCGATAGGTATGAAGAGAAGAAAAAGTTAAAGTTGATTGGTGATTTGAGTGCACAGATTTATAATGTACCGCAATTAATGGAACAATTATCGAAAGGAAAAGAAGTCGCATTAGATATTTCAAAAGAAATTGCATCCAAAATTGCAAATGGTGAGTTAGAATTCATTAGAAAAAGTAAAACTGGTGAAGCAGTCGGAATAATACGTGATGCCAGCTCTAAAAAGATGTTCGCACAACTGCCAATAAAAGAGATGCCATTAGAATTAGGGGCATCAATTGCAACAGCAGGATTAACGATGCAGTTGCAACAAATATCGCACAAACTTGAAGAACTTGATGGCAAGATTAATAAGGTAAATCGCAATTTTGACTTGAATCGTTATGCAGAGGTTCAATCTGCTCAAGATAAATATAAATTCGCCTTACTAAGCAAAGATCCAGAAGTGAAAAAAACATTATTTCTAGAATCATTATCGCAATCTACAAATGCATATAACCTACTATTAAACCAGTTATACGAAACAAAGATGAATTTAAGATTGTCACAACAAAACGAAAGTATCATATCTAACTTATTTAAAAGCAAAGCTGAAGAAGAGGCAAAATTAGCTGAAACAGCACTAGATAATCTTGATTACCTGAAAGATGCATTCAGTTTTCAAATTGCAACTCTTTATGAGTTGAAAGAATATGAAGCTCTTAATTATGCTGTTCAAGACTTCAGAGAAATGATCATGGAAGATTTTTCAGGCGAAGAATCATTGTTTCTGGATGGTCATCTTCCGCCTACTTCAAAAAACCCATTCACTTACCTGTCTAAGGATATCGTTGATACAACTTCAGCCGTTATTGAATTTATTGAAAACAATGAAGATTTATTAGAACTCCACTTTATACCTAATAGTTTATCAATTGAGGAGGAAATCGAGAATGACAAATAATTATTGTAGAGAGAAAAAATGTGGCAGAGAGATTCCAGAAGGTGAAAAATATTGTTCATTTCATCAAAAAAAGCATAAAAAGAGAATCGGCAATATTCTGGTGGCAGTAGCAGGGCTAGGTTCTATAACATTAAGTTTTATTACTAAAGGAAAAATTGGTGGCGGCAAGTCATAAATAAATATGTGTGTTTCAAGCTCTAACCCTCGTGGTTAGGGCTTTTTTTGATACTCTGAAACGATTACCTATACTCTGAAATTCAAGCCGTTTCATTGTATCCAAGACAACATGGAAATAGAAGAAGCTCATTAATGCAGTCTCAAACTCTGAGGCTCCAAAAAAGCTTAAGTTTTCCTCTGCTTCAATTTCTGAAACAAGCGCTGATAGTTGAGAATTGTCTACTAGGCTGTGACCAGGTAAGAAAAGATCGAAGGCTTGGACAATACGATTGCCATTGACATTTTGATTGGCCGCCCATCGACGGATTTTTAACTCTTGTCGATCCGAGCGTTTGTGCTTTCTTTGATCTTCCAAGGTTGCTTTTGTAAAGTGTTCCTTAATTTCCCCAGATTCTATATCTACAATAATATCCTTGAGCTCTTGTTGGCTCATTTCATCCAATGGGAGAATATGTTTTTCAATTGAAGCTTTGTTTTCAGGAGTTTTCTGATCCATGAAGAGGTTTAAGAGATCAACCAGCCAATCGTAGTCAATAATCTCATGGTCATATAAAGATAAGCCCACTTTAATTTCTGTGAGGTCTGGACGCTCCTCTTCGGGTAATTTTTCTCTAGCATCATTAAGCCTTGCTTGCAAAGCCCCAAACTCCTCAAAACTAGAAATATCAAGTCGAACTTTTTCACCAGTGGCTTCTCCTTGAGCATCTAATAGGTCTATTTCACTCCCTAATTCATAGCCTTGTTGAACCAATTGTTGAATTTTATTTTGTGTTTATAGCCCTAGCCTTACAAATTGCTTTAAATCTTTCTCACCACGAGGAATTTGACTAAAATCTTCTCCCGCAAAGGCTTTCAGTTCTTGAACAGCGGGTGTTAATTTTTGGATTTGATGACTTTGGCGTTCTGCCAGGTTATGCTCGTCTTCTAAGGATTGGATATCTTCATTTTTTTAGTCTTCATCTGCTTCCTGAAGCGTATCATTACCCCCTCGTGTATAAATCCGAAGGGCATTTTCTACAAAAGACTTCATTTGTTCGCCTTGACGATAGAACCGAACTTTTCCGTGAGGTTTACTGTTCAACTGAAACGTTCGATTGGTCCGAGACATCGCTTGAATTAACATCCCCTCTCTCAATTCTTTATCCATATAAATCGTATTAATATATTTTGAGTCAAATCCTGTCAGAAGTTGATCCGAGACAATCACTAGATCTAATCGGTCCTCATCTTTTCCTTGGTTATATGGTTTTTTACGAGCGAGCCGTTTAGTGATATCAATCATGTAGGCCCGTGCCGGATCTTGAGCATTTAAAAGACTAGGGACATTGAAGCAACTACTGTATTCTTTGATCGCTTTTTTTAAGGCTTCATTCTGTTCTTTTGTTCCAGGTTGATTAGATTCATCTCGAGAAAAAGTCATTGCCACCCTCAAATTGATGTATTTTTATATTTTGGAAAAGACGTGACGAAGGACAAAGCGCTTATTTATTTTTTTCAATAGAGTCAAGAAGCAGCATTCCGACAGTCAGAAAAAGCACTGATAATATAAACCCTAGGATTAAATTAAAAAAAGGAACACCAATATTTTAAAATTTTTTTAAAACCAAATCTGATAACTTTATTGAAATGAACCAAGCCAAAACCTGTCCTCCAAAAGACATTTGATTCATTCTCTGATAGGATCGCCTTAAGTATTTATCCATTATTTCTCCACGTTCTCTTTCAAATGATAATATGTTTAACTCTATTAAACCAAAAGCATAGGAAGGATGTTGAAGGACTAAGAATTTCCCTTAAATATTCCAAGTTATCAGTTTTGGTGTTTATTTCGATTGTTTTTCACTCTAAAAAAAGATATAATATCAGTAAAACTGATATTTTTGATTTAGGAGGAACAATGGAACAATTAAAATTAAATCAATACTTTGACTACTCGCTTGAACCACGTCGTGCCATCCTCTTTCAAGATGTCAAGTCTAATTATGCTTCAATTGAATGCGTTCAGCGAAATTTAAATCCTCTGACCACTTCTCTTTGTGTCATGAGTCGAGCAGATCATTCTAAAGGGTTAACGCTTGCCTCTAGTCCAACCTTTAAAAAAGTTTTTGGTATGAAAAATGTCAGTCGTGCCAGCGATTTACCTTTTCTTATAGAAACACGAAAGTTCAATTATCCGAAATGGTATCGAACACATACAGACATTCATGGACAGCGAACTGAACCAACTTTGCAATATGTCGCTTTTATTGAATCTTGGGCGAAACGCACGTGGATTGTTCCTCCACAAATGCAGCTCTATGTGGACTATAAAATTGAAGTGACAGATATACTGACCAATTATACGTCAATTGATGAGATTCACTCCTACTCGATTGATGAATCTTTTTTGGATATCACTGAATCATTGAACTTCTTCTACCCTGAGATTAAAAATCGTTATGAACAGATGAATCGAATTGCTTTAGACTTGCAACGTGAGATTCGAGATAAACTAGGACTATATGTGACTGTTGGGATGGGAGACAACCCCTTGCTTGCCAAACTTGCAATGGATAACTATGCCAAGCACAATGATAATATGAGAGCCCTAATCCGTTATGAAGATGTCCCTAATAAACTATGGACAATTCCTAAGATGACAGATTTCTGGGGAATTGGAAAGCGAACTGAGAAACGATTAAACAAACTTGGAATCACTTCTATCAAAGAGCTTGCGAATGCTGACCCACTTCTCCTTAAACAAAAATTAGGAACAATTGGACTTCAACATTTTTTCCATGCTAACGGTATCGACGAAAGCAATGTAAGGGAAAAATATACTCCAAAATCTTCTAGCTTCAGCAATTCTCAAATTCTGCCACGTGACTATCATAAGCAAAGAGAAATTGAACTTGTGATTAAAGAAATGGCTGAGAACTTAGCGATAAGATTGAGAAAGGGCAGAAAACTAGCAAGCAATCTTTCACTTTATGCAGGTGCTGCTTCTACTTCTGAATACTCTTCTGTTAAGGTTTCTCGCAATATTGAAGCAACGCAAAACACAAAGGAATTGCAAGACCTCGCAATCTCTTTATTTCGTGAAAAGTACCAAGGGGGAGCGATAAGACAAATAGGGATAAGCGGAAATCAACTTTCTGATAGTTCTGTTAGACAGCTCTCTTTATTTGAAAGTGTTGAAGAAAATCAAACTAATAAAAAGCAAGAATCACTCCAAAAAGCTATTGATGAGATTAGAGAAACTTTCGATTTTCTTTCAATACAAAAGGCAAGTAGTTTATCCGAGGGTTCACGTGTCATTTATCGGAACAAACTCATTGGAGGTCATGCAGCAAGTCAAGACAAGGAGGTAAAAGATGTCAGTTGACCGTTCATACAGCCCCTATGAAGTCATCCGTGCTTATCACGATAGAGGGATGATGAAATGGGGCGCATTTGCGACTGGAGAACTCACGGAGGCTCAAAATACTTTTGAAAAAGAAAAAAAAGATGATAAGGTAATTCAAACATTACCACATCATGTAGTGCTTCATCTTCTTAATCAGTCTTTTTCAAATCAAGTACAAATCAAAGTTAAATATCAATCAAAATATAAATTAACTGAAGTCTATGGTTTTGTTTCAGAATTTATCAATAACCAAGTTCGCATAAAATCAACAGATAAAATCTACCTCATATCCATTGAGCAAATCGTAAATATATCATAAAAAAAGCTATCCTTGCTGTATATTACTACAACAACTTGGATAGCCTTTTATATTTAATCAAGTATATAAATGATTTATTATATTTATAAACTAGTAAACTAATTTATTTATAAATTTATTAACTTGTTTATTGACATAATAGTATTTTTATATTATAATATACTTATAAATTAGTTTACTAGTATATTTAAAAAAGGAGAAATAATGGATAGTAACTTATGGACTATTTCAAAAGAAAGTAAAGAGATTATAAAAAAGATTAAATCTCTTCCTGTAGCACCTGTACTTACCTTTAATAACTTCAAAGGCGGAGTGGGTAAATCAACGTTAATTGCACTTTTTGCTTTTATAATGGTAAAATTTAAGATTAAAGTATTGCTGATTGATAGCGACCCCCAAAGAACTTTAACCAAAAAATTAATGAAGAACTTTACCGTCAAAAATGAAGCTTCTCAAACATTTATGGAAGGCATCAAAAATAATTCTTTAAAAAATTGTATTACTCAATTGGACGATTACTTATATATCGTGCAAGGAGATTGGGAACTAGCAAAACTTGATAGATACGCTCGTACAAATCTAAAACAAAGCAACGAATACTTTCTTTATTCCTATCTAATTAATGATTTGAAAAAAGACTATGATTTTATAATTTTTGATAGTGTACCTACCACTTCTCTTTACACACATAACTGTATAGTTGCAAGTGATTATGTTATTGCACCAACTCAAGCTGAGGAAGAAAGCTACGAGAATACAATCTCTTATCTCAATTATTTGAATGACATGCGACAATACAATGAGAAGTTAGAGATACTAGGAGTTGTTCCATATTTAACTAAAGATGATAATGCAACAAACAGGTCATTTTTAAAAAAATATTATGAAACTTTTGGTGACCTTACTTTTCAAAATATAATAAAATATAGTGCTAGAGTTCTAACTTGGGGTACGAAAGGTATCACAGAAAATCAAGGATATGATAAACAAACCTTGGCTATGTATCTTTCAGTTTTTGAAGAGTTTCTTGAAAGAATTAACAAGTAAAATAATATATTAATATACAAGTAGATTATTAAATTAATTTACTTATATGAGCTTTTAAATATGTGAGGAAAATATAATGGGATTAGATGATTTTTTAGAAAAAACAGGAAAAAAAGAAACACCTTTTGAAGTGAAAGAAAAAATTTCACAACCAACAAAATTAATTAAAGTTGACGAAGATATTCATAAAGACTTGAAAATATATTCTGCAAGGACAGGGAAAAATATAAAAGAAACGGCTGAGCAAGCAATAAGAGAATTTTTAGAAAGAAATAATTAAACTAGTTAATAAATAAACTAGTATATTTAAATACTAGTTTATTTATTAACTATTAAACCTTATTCACTATTTGCTAAATTGCTTACATTATGCTAGAATCTAGTTAAATATTAAACGAAAAAATTTAAAGAGTGAACAAAAAAATCCCACCCTAATGAGTGAGATAAATTTAACAGTAGTTGTAACGAAACTACTTAGCCTATCAAAGTTTTATCTTGGCGGACTAAACTTTGACACACATTTCATTCTTAATTATACTAACAATTATACCGTATTGCTCCTAAAAAAGCAACCACAATAATTAAAGTAAAATTAAGCTTGAAAAGGAAAAAGACTAAGTAGGTATAGGCTGCTTAGTCTTTTTTTGTTGCTCTAATAAACAAGGAGTACGAAGTTATGAGCCAACCGCAATTTTACAAAGCCAAAGAAGTTTATGGCGAAACATACTATCAACTTCCAAAGGTTTTATTTAGTAATATTAAATATAAAAAATTAAGCAACGATGCAAAAGTTGCCTATGCGTTATTAAAAGACCGTTTTAATTATTCCGTACAAAATAACTGGGTTGATGAAGATGATAATTTATACTTTATTTTCACAAATGAGGAACTAATGGAAATGCTCGATAGTGGGAATCAAAAAGTAATTAAAATCAAAAAAGAACTTCAAACATCAGAATTATTATTTCAAAAAAGGATGGGAGTCAACAAACCAAATCGTTTATATTTATTACGCCCTGTTGTTGAAGCAACTGATGTTTATGTGCAAAATACCCCTCAAACCCTTGCTACGAGCGGAAGTGTGAAAATCACACTTCCAGAGCAACCCCCTCGAACCCTTGCTACGAGCGGAAGTGTGAAAATCACACTTCCAGAAAACGAGCCTCGAACCCTTGCTACGAGCGGAAGTGTGAAAATCACACACAATCAATATAAAGAATACTTAGATACCTCTTTAGATAATATTAAAGATACTCAAGAACTTGACTTTTCATCTTCTAATTTTTCAGAAGCTCAACTTAAAGTCCAAAATCAAGATTTAGTGAAGAACTCAAAATCTTTCCTCAAAGAAGGGACACATGAACTATTTCTTAGTGAAGAAACCATTAACTTACTTCAAATGTGGTGTAACTCTCCTCAACAACTTAGAAAGATGGTTGGTATTATTCTTAATGCTAAAAATGCTGTATGCAAAGAGAATGAGGAACTTGGAGTATTCTTTGTCCTCGAAGAAGAAGCATTACAAGAAAAAATCCTTAATACTCTAAGACGCTATTTTAATGCCATTAGAACTAAAGAAAATAAAATAACCAATTACGAAAACTATTTATTTGGGTCAATGAAAAATATGTTTGCTGAATACTGGAATAATCAATCGCTCAAACAAAGATTAAACTCAAACGAAACAAATAAAGAGAACCTAAATATGGATGATTCTGTTTGGTCTAATTCTAATTATGAGAATGAAACCAGTCAAAATGATTTAGCTCGTCTTGAAAGAATTAAACTTGAAGCTCTAGCGAAAATCAATTCTAAAGCAACATGATTTAGGGTACTATTTTAATAAAAAAAGTGAAAATCAATAATGTTTTTCATTTTTTTTATACTTTTTCAATTGGAGTAAAGGCTGTTATAAGAGAAGCCTTAATAGAGCATTTCAAGAAGAATAAAGATTACTTTAACTAAAGTTATAGTTACAACTATAATTACAATTATAGTTGTATGTTAGAGAGGAGTCAACTCAATGAATAAAACGGCCATCAGAATGCTTTTAAAAGGGCTTAAAAGGCAAAATATGAGCTTATAGGACGATTCAAGCATTAAAGGGAGTGAAAAATTCATTTTTCAATTTCTTTAGTGCTTTTTCGTTGGTTTGCTCAACGACAGGAGCATTATTTTTTACTTGGTAAAAAATAGAGTTTTTTCAAAACTCAAATAAAAAAGTCCGGTCTTAAATTTTAAAGCCCAAAAATTTTAGATCCGACTTGTTTTATTGTTTACTCATAAGAATTTTCAACGGACTAAATTTCAAAATCATCATCACGTGCTTTATGTTTTGGACTTTGATTTTTTTGATAGGCTTCTAATCGCTGTTCTGATTTTTGATAGTATTGAATGTTTTTATCGACTTTATATAACGTATCTCTCAAATCATCACGTTCTAGTTTTAGATTTTTAATTGTATCTCTGATAGAGGTATCTACATAATCTAAACTTTTATTTTTTTCGACATACTCCACAATTTTTGTATCTAATTTATCTAATTGCTTTTCTGTTTCGTGATAGGTGGCTTTTAAGTCCTTTCCTATGGTTTCAAAACTCCTATCAAAACCAAGTCCTTGACTAATCAAGAAATCGAACTCATGAAAGACTTGTTTGAGTTTGATATTGGCATTGTCAGAATAAAGAGGGACATTTCCACTTTGTCGTTGTAGATTTTTAGCAACAGTTGTTCCATACATGATTTTATTGTTTTCCGGACTTTTCTTATCTTGATAAGAAAATCGGTCTTTATTTTTGATAAAGACTTGATAATCGCCATTTTCTAATTTATCGACACAGCGTGCAGGTATCTTTATTGTCGCTTCTTTATCTAAAGCAGTATCAATCGTTACGTACAAGTATTTTTCAGTTTCTTTCTCAATTTGCCAATCTTCTACTAAAATTGAAATTTCTTTTTCTTGACTTTTTTCTTGAATGCTTTCTTTGTCATTCCAAAGTTTCACGACTTCCTCAACTGAATAACCAATGGTGTTTTTTTCTATCCGTTCTTTTAGATTTTCCTTTAAAAATTTATCGTTTTTTAAGCTCCTATCTCTGATTTTTTTGGTTTGTTCGCTTCCCTCCAAAAGATAAGTGGTATATTTTTTGGTGTCGTCCACTTTTAAATTTAAGGCACTTGCTTTTGTTTTAAAATCTTCCCAAGTGTGTGAATGGTTCATTAAAAATTCAAGTTTGTTTTTAATTTCTTTTCGGTAAGAATTTTTAGCAAGATAGACCAAATAATTTTTGTGAGAATTGCCTAACTTTTGTTCAGGACGGTCAATAATTTTACAACCATATTCTTTAGAAATTCTATCTGAGATTTCTTTTAATCGTTCCAAATCAGTTTTATTTTGATGAAATTTATTTAAAGTCAAAGGGTTAGTTGCATTAAGGACAATATGATTATGGAGGTGTGGTTTATCGGTATGCGTAGCAATAATAAATTCAGCAGAATTACCGAGATATTCTTTCATGGTTTTACAACCAATTTCATGGACTTGTGCAGGAGTTAAATTATCATCAGGCGAAAAAGACTGTACAAAATGATAACCGAAAATTTCATTTTTTTTTGGAGATTTACCAGTGAAAATTGCCAATTCTCTAGTGGCTAACATTTCATCACAAGCCGAATGAATATTTAAAATGTTTTGACCTGAAATATATTCAAAATCATTTGTTTTTTCAGGGTTCATCACATAATTAATGAGTTGGTTTAAATCTTTTGAAGAATGAACCGTTCCATTAGAATTTTTAGGCATATAAATTACTGTCATTTTTTTAGCCCTCCGAAATATATTGCACGACTTTTTGAATTTTATTTTCCAAATTTTCTAACTGATTTTGATAATCAGACATCAAACTTTCTGTCTGATTATTTTTATTTTCGTTTAGACTTTTAGCAATTTGATTGATATTATTTCCGATACGTTTGAGTTCAGATTTTGTAGAAGAAATTTCAGAAATAATATTTTTGTACTCTGAAAAATCAAGTGTAAAAATTTCTTTATTGCAACAAGCTCGTCTAGCAAAAGTTGAAAAATTATTGATACCAGTTTTTTTCATCATCAATTTAATTCTTTCATTTTCTTTTTCGTTTACAAAGAACTTTTTTTGAATACTTCTCTCACGATTTTTGATTTTTTTCATCTTGTCAACCTCATAAATTTCTGTAAACTCTAAAACACTAAAAAAGGGGTAAAGTGTCTTTAGTGAACTTAGCAAGTGTGTACACACTTACAGTAAAAATAACTCATCTTTCACTCACAAAATCTAAAATTTCCAATTTTATTTTTGTTCGCTTCAGACGAATATTTTTATTTTTGGTGGTGTCCCCCAATCCCCCTTTTTGAAAAAAAATTAGAGCTTAATTTTAAATTCTTTTAAGACCTCTTCGTATAAATCTTTGACTTCAAAACACAAATTTTTAACTTCCTCTTCGGTCAAAGTTTGAACATATTTTTTTGCGTGAATGTAATGATTTAATTCTTCTTTATCAATTAAATCTAATTGTTCATGTATCATTTCTTCTAACATCTCTACCAATACTTTTTTTGGAGTTGGAAATTTATTTGTCAGTTGAATGGCTTCTAAAATTTCACGTCCATAAAATTCAGTTTCTGTAAAATCTTCGCCTTGATAGTTAATCATAATTCATTTTCTCCTTTGATTTTATTGTTTGAAAGTTTATCATTTTTTAGTTCAGTTTCTTGTGGTTTTTTTTCAGAACACTTTGTTTTTGCCTTATCAATTCTTTCTTTTATTCTCATTGATTTTTTTGGTACAGGAGCAACATATTTTTCTAATTCAATATCAATTTTTTCAATTAATTCTTTTGCGGTTGCTTGAACATTTTTCATCACATTTTCTAATTGTTCATCAGAAATTTTATCAAAGCCCCAAGAATTTAAATAGCCAATTGAATAATCTTTTGTGTCAATATTTAAATGATTAGCAACGACAAAAGCGGTAGATTCTGCTTCCAATTCTTGTAAAGCATATTTTTCAGAACCGAACACTTCTTGACTCTCTTTGTGCAATTTTGAATGAGTGATTTCATGCAATAAAGTTTTAATTCTTTGATAACCTTTTAAGTCCGGACTTAAACAAATTTCTTTCGTTGTAGGGGAGTAAAAACCATTTGCCCCAGAACACATTTCTGCTGTTTCTAAAACCTTAATTGGTACATCACTTGCCTTTGTGATTGAGAAAAATAATTTGCGATTATCATCAGGGTTGTCCGGCACATAAGCAACTGGTTTTGGTAAATTTTCATACTCAACTAATTGGTGTGTTTCAAAAACTGTTCCTAATTTAAAAGCGTAAATTTCTTGTTTTGGTTTTCCGTTTTTGTCTAGTATTTTATTTCCGTTGACATCTTTTTTATCTCTCGTACAAGGCATAAAAACTTTTAAACCATGTTCGCCTTTTTTTACATGGTAACCTTGATTTTTCCATGCTCCGAAAGAACCAACAAAACCAACATCAGGTTTTTGTTTTTGTAAAAATCTCAAATTTCTTGAAGAATAGTGAGGGCAAGAAGCAACAAATTTTAGATAGTTCTTAAACATTTCTGAATTTTTGTAGTCTGAAATATTTTCTTTGATAAGGTTAGATAAACCTTTAGTATCTTTTTTCTCTAACAATTCTTGAATGTTTGAATCAGCACCTTGTTTTGTTGTTTCTATGTTTTTATCTTTTGCTTTTTCTAAATCAATAACCATGTTTTCCCTACTTTCATTTTTTGTTTTTGAAAATAAATGATTTTCGTTTTGCTTATTGTTTTCTTGAATGTATTGTTTTGATATTTGAGCAAGTCCTTTAAAATCACAAGCGTTTTTTTGAAGCATTTCATACTTATAGTGATTTTTATTTAAAATCATCTACTGCTTTTTGTGCTTCTTTTTCTTTGCCTTGTTGGTCTTTCAGAATGTCAGAGATTTTGTTCTTGTCTTTGTTGGCATTGTCAATCTCTTTATTTTTATCAGCAACGTGTTTGCCTTTGTCTGGTGATTTGTCATTTTTGTTCAAGTCATCAAGCTGTTTATGCAAGTCTGAAAGTTGTTTGTTCTTTCCGTCCAGTTGTTTTTGAGTATCTGATATGGCTTTTTTCAACTCATTCACTTTGTTTGTGAGGGCTTGCTTTTTATCGTCATGTTCGGCTTGCTTTGCTTGTTTGTCTAGTGCTTTGTTTGCAAAGAATTTGAGTTGTTCATTTGCCGAAGCATATTCTTTTTCGTCTATGAATAGCTTCACAATTCTATCTGACAAGGCTTGACTATCAACGGACTTGATATTCTTTTTGAGAAAATCGATATCTTTGTTAAGCAAAGCTAATCGTAAGTCTATACTAGTATTTTCTTTTTTAGAGGTAATATTTGCCTTTTTAAGCTCGTTTAAGGCTTTTTGTTGCTCTTTGTTGTTCATTGTATCGATTTTATCTAAAACGCTTGTGAAAGCTTTTTTATCGGCTTTTAGTGCATTCACAGATTGTCCATTTTCAAGATACATATTAACAATATCTTTTTTAGGATAATTAAAATCTTTCATCTTTTGAGCAACTTTGTCATACTTTCCGCTTGTTTCTAATTGAGTGATTATCAGTTCTTGTGATAGCTTTTCTTGTTCTGAATTTCCACGATTGATTGATTGATTAAGTACAAAACCAATGACAATGATAAGCACAGTCATAAATGAAAAACCTATGATTGATATTTTTTTGATTGATATTTTTTCAAAATCTTTTCTTTCAATGTAATTAGCCTTGTCATTGATTACCGTCAAGTCTTTTGTAGCTTTATCAACTTTAGTAGCTTTTCCAATTTTGGGTGGTTTGGTTTCGTTAAAATTGACTAGTATTTTATCAAAATCGGTGTCAGCTTCTAAAGGTAATTTCAAAAGTTGTGAGTGAATAAGGCTATCATTTTTATTAAATTTTGATATTTCAACTGACTTTGTGTTTAGTTCATATAATTTCAACAATTCAGAGTTTGTATCAATAACTAACTTAATTAAATCAATGTATTCTAAAGGTTTGTTATTTTCTTCTTTAAACTTCTTAATATCCGTTTTTGAAAACACATAGTAACTTTTTTTTGTCCCTAAATTCATTTTAAACCTCCTTATAGCTATATTCTCGGATAGCTTCCGCTTGGTCTTAAATTTTAAAAACCAAAAATTTCAGATCCACGCTAAATTAGTTATCTAAAGCTAGTTACTGATAATGATTTTGATTATCATTGTTTGATTTAAGTTTTTCAATCGCTTCATGAATTGTCATTTTAGAATTTTTTAGAAATTCCATAAGATAGTCTTTCTCGCTATCCTCGATTTTCTTTTTAACTTCTTTAAGTTCTTGATTGATGTTATCTCTTTTTTTAATTAGAGCTTTTTGTTGCTTAATTAATGCTTCTTTTCTTTCTTGTAAGGTTTGGTTATTCATTTTAAAATCTCCTTTATTTTCTCTTTTTGAGTACCTGCATATCTTTTATTTTTGTGAATGAAAGTAGGTACAGTATGAATTGTGTACTCATCAATATAGTGTCTGTTATTGATTGGTTTAAGATTGATAAACTGTATATCTTGTTTGATTAGGTTGTGTAGATAAATTTGTTTGAATATCTTTTTACAGTCCGGACAGTCATCACGATAGAATAATTGTATTTTGTCTTTATCTATGCTTTTTATAGGCACTTGACTATGTTCGGTGCGATAAAAATTTAAACCAAGTAACAGAAAGCCTGTGAGGGCTATCACTATTGACCCTTTAATTATTTTTTGTATCAAGTTTAGTTAATTCTCCTAACACATGGAAATCAACAAAGATATTTTTTTTCTTATCAAAAGTACCAACATATTGCCAACTTGCTTCGGTAGGGTAAGTATCAATTACCATTTCTTGGTCTACAACAACAAGCACTTTCTGTAAATTATCTTTGGTGGGTTGAATATATATATCCGGACTTCCTTTAATTTTTGATACAGAACTTACACTTGCTTTATAATCTTTAGCAACTTTTTTTATGTTTTGTTCTAAGGCTTCTTCCGTCATATATTTTCCGGCTTCATCTCGTTGTTCTTTAACAGTAACGTGTTTTGTATCATATACCAAGAAAGCATTTAAAATACCTTTTGTTGATTTTTCTATTTGTTCATCTACTTTGCCTTGACCTGCTTTTTGTGCTTCTTCATTTTGCTTTTTAATTTTTTGATTTTCAGCAGATAATTTAGAGATACTGTTATTTTTTTCGTTCAATTTCATGTTCGCACTAATGCTTGTTGCAAACAGAGCTACTACTGCAATAAGCAATGCTACTCCGAAAACACCACTTAATATTTTAAAAAATTTATTTTCCATGCTGTGCCTTTCCTTGAATAAATAGAATTTGAGATACTGTTTCTTTACTTAAAACTCGCCAACTACGTGTACCAGTTCCTGCTTTTACTACATTTGTTTCACTTACAAGAATAGAACCGTCAGGGTTAATATATTCAACTACTGCTATATGACCGGCTACTGGGTCAGAACCTGCTACTCCTGCCGGTACACTAGCCCCCCAACCAATTTGTGGTTTTCCTTTTTCTACTTTATAGCCTTTAGCTTTAGCACTTGCTCCCCAATTACCGCCATTTCCGCTGTCGCCACTAAACCATTCAATCGGCATTCCAATTTGAGCAAGACGATTATAAACTCCCCAAGTACATTGCCCAAAAGGATAACTATTACCTGAATAGTTTTTGTCGTCAGGCATTGGTAAAGTGAGTTTTCCAATATACTCTTTAGGCAAATCTAAAACAGGTGCTCCATTTTTACCGTTAGATGTGTTAGGGTCTACCACACAACCATTATCATCAGCATTTACTTCGTTTGTATTCTTGCTATCATTTTTATGTGGGTCATTGTTTGGTATTACATTAGGTATAATATGGTTTGCTTGATATGGTGTTTTTCCATATTTTTTAATGGCTTCATCATCAATAAACTTATAATTTTGACCTAACGTATTATAAGCACTTAAAAGCGAGCTTAAATATTTAGGGTCTGTTGCCCAACCTCCCATATAAATTGCTGTTAAGGTTGCTTGTGGGTTTGTGTTATTGATTGCTCCTTTATACAAAGTTTGATGTGCCATAAACTCTGCTTTACCAACTATGCCTGCGTTATAATCCTTAAACCAAGTGTAAGCTCCTCCTGTATTATCGCCTACGCTTGTTCCTTGTTTCGTTCCTGTTATATCAATACTATCTTTGCCATACGTGGCAATTGTTATTGGAAAATCAGAAAGTTTACTTGTTTTAACTCCCCCCATATTGTGTGCTTTCCAAAAGGAAGTACCACTAGGGTTTGTAAAATTAAAACCATTTTCTACCATTGATTGAGCTATACTTGCGGACGGTAGAAAGCCTCCTGCTTTCCATGATTGAATATAGGCTTCTTTATGACTTTTAATGAAATCATCAATGCTTTTTGCCGGCTTTCCAACCTCTTCGTGTTGTGGGTCAACTGGTTTTACGCAATTATCATTTTGTCCGGTAAACACACAAACGACCATGACAATTACAATAACAAGCACTCCGACAATTAGAAAAGGAAAAGAGATAATACCTGATACGGTTGTTGCTACTGCTCCAACAACTGCCTTGCTTGCCATTGCTACATTTTTTGCTACTTTTACAGCTTCAAAGGCTATCTTTTGACTTGCTTTTTTTTCAACTCTATTAAAGTTCCTTTTTAAGAACTTTTGGTTAGGGTCTGTTTTTCTTAAATATCTTGAAAGAGTTCTACTATTACCAAAATATTTAGTTTGGAGTAGTTTTTTAGAAATAGCTCTATTAGTTTTAACAGCGACTTTCTTTCGAGTAGTATTTACTGTCTTTTTAGTATACCCAACTGCCTTTTCATCTGCACTACTATTATCTTTTTCGTTTATTTCTGAAAAACCAACAACATAAGGGTTGCTTATCTGTTTAGCTTTATTGGCAACTCTTGTGATTTTTTTTATTTTTCTAAACTTTGTTCTTTTAATAGGTTTTATGTTAAATTTAAACTCTTTTAAAGGTTTTGTAGTTTTAAATTTGATAGCTTTCGTGCTTGATTTTTTTAAGATAATCTTATTCTTAATCTCTTTGCGATTGAGTACCTTATTTAATTCTCTTTTTAATCTATCTCCATTCTTAAAAATATACTTTCCTGCCATAAAGCACCTCGTTAGTCCGTTTGCATAATCTTATATAGTTCTGTGCTACTAGGAATTGTGTTTTCAAAAGGAACAATCGCATTACCTGCAATAATTAGACCACTACCCTTTTTAGGTGTTTTTAGGTATTGTTCTTGTTGTTCTGTAATGTTGTAGTGCTGTTTTATTATTTCAATGGCAAATTTTTTCTGTTTCAAGAGAACTAAAAACTCTGAATTGAAAAACATTGACCGCCCTTCCGGTGTTTCTAGGACGGTATCAATAAACTGTGTAATACCAGTAGGGTTTCCGCCATATTTACGTATTCTTGACCAAATATCTTTGAATTTTTCACGACTTATTTCACTTGATTTTCCGGATAGTAAAACTTGAATTTCATCAAAATAAACCCACGTTGTTATCCCTTTTGCATTGTTCTTAACCACACGCTGCCAAATGTTTTCTTCTAGTGCCATAAAGCCAAAAGGTTTAAATTTAGTTGTCAATTGACTAATGTCATATACGATAAATCTTGAATTTAAATCAACATTGGTTTCTTTTGAAAAAATATCCATTGAACCAGTGATATACATTTTAATTTTTTGAGTTAAATCTAAGGCTTCTTCATTGTTAAAGGTTTTAGTTTCTAGCACCTCGTACCATTCTAAAAGCGTTGGTTTTTCATGTTTTTGGTAAGTTTCTATTGTTACTTCATCAATAATACTTTCTTGTATTTCTGATACTGTTTCAAAAAGTGATGAAAATAAACTGACAAGAAAACTTGATTTTAAACCTACTGGGTCATCTCCGTCTTTTAAATCTTCTTTTTTTGGTAAATCTAAAATATTGATATGATGTTTAGTATTTGGTGCTATTTTAATGAGTTGTCCGTCCAATTTTTCAGGTAAATCATTGTATTCATCATCAGGAGATAACACTATTACTTCATCTTTAGGGTTTTTTAAGAGAGTAGTAACAATTTCATTTTTAGCTGTCATAGACTTACCAGAGCCGGAAACGCCAGTTATAAGCCCATTGGAATTGTCCATACTTTCATCTCGTCTATCAATTGAAATAATGTTATGAGAGAATAAGTTGATACCATAGAATTTACCTTTTTTGTGGTTAATATCAACTGTTGTGAAAGGCGAATTGACAGATAAGTTAGGTGTTATCAAATCACGTTGAAAAGTCTTTTCACAGTCTGTATAGTTCTTTCCAATAGGTAACACAGAATTTAAGGCTTCTTCTTGTAGATAATCTAAAGTTTCAAAATTTGCACCATATTTTTCTCCAAGTGCTTTAATAATTCTTGAGTTTTCAGTTCTTTCTTCTTTAGTTTTTCCTGTTATATAGACTAAAAAGATAGATGAAAACTGCTTATCTCCTGTTTCACGAACTAAATTGATAACCTCATTTAAATCTTCTTGTGTTTCTTTTGCTGTTCGTCCGATAAAATCAGGCGAATAACCGTCTTTAATAGCAATTTTTTGTTGTTTAATAACTTCACTCTCAATACTTGTTGCTTGCATTCTTAAACGTTTACTCGTTTCAATAATTGAGTAAGGGTCAGCTTGTATTGTAATCACTAATTCTTGCCCACACATGCTTAAATCTTTAAAAAGTCCATCCGATAATTCCATTGGAAACTCCTTTAAATAAAGCACCTGATTAAATCGTTCGCCAACTTCCACACCTGATTGACTAAATTTCAGAGATTGAGGGGCGATTAAATCTTTTGTCGTTAGACAAGATTTTTTTATATCGTCAAAATTTCCATATAAAGGCTTGTCATAGTTTAAAATTTTGTTGAATAAAGATAATCTCTCTAAACCTGTTTGTTGCTTAATAGGCACTTCGATAGGAGCTAGTGAGCTTGCTAGTAACGTTTCAGTATTCTTTAATTTACTTAACGCTTTTTTCTTATTTTCGGCTTTTGTTGAAATAGTAATGTAGCGGTCTATTTGATAATTGTTATAGCCATTTTGATAATTTTCGAGTATTAAATGGTTTAATTCTTCTCTTAAATAATCGTAATCATCTCCTTGTAATTCAAATTCATTTTTTTGTTGATATTCTTTACTATGAACTTTTGATACTAATATTGTTAATTGAAAATGTTCCTCGTCAGAAATAGTGTTTATCATTGAATTGTATTTTTCAAAAATGGTCTGTTTCGTTTCAATTGTCGCAGTTGCATAGTTAGTTGAACCCAGCTCATAGGTCATAGAATAGTTATCATCAACAATATTCATCAACCCATTTTCAAAAAGAGAAGTGTATTTTAACGTATTTTGACTAGAAGTTTTTTTAGCTCGATTAGCATTAGTTTTCAAACGTTTCAATTTTAACTTTTCATGCTTAGATAAAGGGGGCTGTTTCTTTGACTTTTTTTGATTGAATAAATTCTTTATGTTCATATTTTAATACCCTTTCTGTTTGATATGTCCTTACTTTAGGTGTAGTTAGATATTTCCATTTTAATTTAAAATATTTGTCGCCTGTCAAGCCCTTTAATTTAAATAGTGACATAAACAACCCAACAAACAATAACAGCAAGATAGGTATGTTATATAAAACCTCATTGATATGTAGCATGAAAGAATTTAACATCAATAGACAGGTAGCTAAAAATATCATCAATAGTGCTAAAAATTGTCTGAATGTCATGCCACAAACTTTTGCATGTATTTTTGAACCGTCTTTATATACTCGTACATTAAAATTCATTTTTAACCTCCTAAACCAACGACTTCTTTTGCAATTCTTCCTGATTGAAAGACTAGAACCGCAACAACAATTGGTTTTATAATAGCGACAAGTCCTCCTGCTAGTGTTCCACTACCGTTTGGAGCTGAAAAATAATTAGATATTCCTAAAATGATTAAAATAACAAAGCCTTGCAAACATACCGCACAATATTGTTTTAAAAAGCTGATACCGATAGAGCGATATTCCCTTGAAGCGAAAGATGAAAAGGCTATAGGGGCTAGTATTGTATAGATGTACATTTGCAAAGTCCTCATTACTATAACCACTAAGACAATGATACTAGCTACCGTTCCTGCTAAATACTCAATTACCCAAGCCATAATTTTTCCTAAACCGTCCCAAATTGACGGTGCTGACGGACTTGACGGAGAAATTACATTATACGTTCCTAAATCTTTAATTAAAGAAATAGCACCTGCACTAATTGAATTAATAAAAGGAAAAATTAAATGAACGCTTGCGACCATAGCACCTGCTAAACAAGCGGTAACTCCTGCTTGTAGCATTGTGATAGGTACTACTGTTCCCTCATTATTTCTATTCGCTTCTTCAAAAATTTTTGCTATTTCAAAAATCAGGAAAAATATGATTAAATATGTTCCTACTTTAACAGTTGAACTAGAAAGTACATCAGTTACATATTTCCAAGCATTAGTGTTAAAATCGGCTTCTTGTCCTCCTAAAACTTTAAATAAGTCCATAAAATGAACCTCCTAATTTCTTTTGCTAATTATTAAAACAAAACATAACTATGGCAACAACAACACCAATAAGCAAAGCTAATAATACTAGTCCGCCTAACAGATACCCCATAATAGACGAATTTTGTTCCGAAAAAACGATTTTAAAGGCTCTTACAACCGCTCCGTCCGATGATGAATAGTATTCTTTCAGCTTTTCATTTAACTTATCCAAGTGTCCTAAATAATAAAACCATGCAATAACTAGAACAATTTCTCCAATCAGGACACCCTTTGCTTCTGATATGTCTTCTATCAAGTTTTCCATATTTTTTGCATTTCTTTTTTGTCTATCTGTATTAAAAAAATAGCTTTTTATCCGCTCTAAAAATAAATTTTTAGACCCGAAAGCTATTTTTTTAATATTAAGCTGTCGGAGGTGCTGAAAGTAAATTAACTAGTAATGTTGCTCCACCAAGTAACAAGCCACCAATAATTAGCATAATTCCTCTTGTACGTTGTCCTCCATTACTTTCTGCCATACTTTCGGCAATTTGAACAATTCCAACAATGATTAAACCGATTGAGCCTGCACCAAAGAACCAAGTCAATAACTTCTTAATTCCGTCAAGGGCGGGGTTTGCTGCTAAAAATACTAGTGTGTTAGAGTGAGCTTGTACTAAATTTTCAAGTTTATTCATAATTATTTTCTCCTTTAGTCATTAAATTGGCTATAAATATTTTCTACATATTCATCATCTTTTAAAGTTTCTTCTTCAACTACATTTACAATTTTTTTCTTGTGTACTGGTTTGAAATCAAACCAATTTTCATCATTTGAACTTCTGCTCCATTCACTTGAACGTTTGTGTCCGTTAAACTTAAATTTTTTACCTTTGTACATTGGCATTGATGATATTGAAATCAAGCATTCATCACGTGGCAAGCGATTAACTTCATCTTTAGTGATTAAATCTCTTCCTAAAACATCATGATTGATTGAATATGAGCCTTGACCTCCTCTATTCTCTGTTTGTTTTCTCATATTTATTGTTTCTTTTCCGGCTCTCTCTGAAAAGAATTTTTCCGTTTCCGGCTCCGTAGAACCGGATAAATACATGATAGTATCACAGTTACCAACAAAACTTTGCCAGTCGTCTTTATATAACGCTCTAAGCTGATTAAGGTTTTGTAGAATGATATTTATACTCATTTCTCTTGAACGAAAAACAGCTAAGGCTTCTTTGATGTTCGGTATTTTACCTAAGTTTGCGAACTCA
This sequence comes from Lactococcus sp. FSL K6-0773, assembly GCF_038006485.1. NCBI lineage: Bacteria > Bacillati > Bacillota > Bacilli > Lactobacillales > Streptococcaceae > Lactococcus > Lactococcus sp. FSL K6-0773. The sequence continues at coordinate 38,585 of NZ_JBBOVF010000003.1, forward strand.
TCTAGTATAAATCGAACGTGCAAGTATTCATTTTTAGGTGGGATATTATCAATTTTATATTCTAGTGTTCTAAAAGCTAAAACAAATATCATGGTCGTTAAGAAATTAAAGGTTGTATCCATGTCAGGGATAGGTAGATAAACAATAGTTTTTTTATCTATCCAACTGTCAATGTCTAGCTCATCATCATCAAGAACTTCTCGAATATCTTTTAAATCAAACATTGAAAATCTAGCGGTTGCAATTGCTAAAACACTACTTCTTGTTTTACCTTTATAGTTTTTGAAACTATTAAATTGTGTAACAGCGTAATTATCTGAACCAAAATCTTCTTCAAATTCTTCAAATGCCAGTTCTAAGGGAGAGGGTGTTTCTTCATCTGTTCTATTTAATAATCTGATTAAATCTGAAGCCTCATATAATTTTGGTAACTCTATTTCTTTGTCAGGGTTTGTTTCTACTTCATCTTTATAGTTGTAATAAAGCATTGAAAATAAAGAACTCAACAATAATTCTTCTGACTTATCCCAAAAAGGTTCGCCTTTTTTACTGTTCTCTCCATTGGTCGCATCTATAATACATTGAATAACACGCTTTAAAGTAACTTCATCTCGAATATACTTAAAGGGGTTAAATTTGTTTGAATTGGAAAAGTCATTTACGTTAAAACATTTAATGGTATATCCGTGTTCACTCATCATTTTTCCTGTTTCATGTAGTAACTTCCCTTTAGGGTCAGTAACAACATAAGAAGAATGTAATTGAGATAGGTTAGGTTTGACAAACATTTCTGTCTTACCTGCACCTGCTCCGGCAATTAACAAGATGTTTTTATTACGTTGATATTTAAAAGGCATTGAATGAGTAGGTAAACTCATTTTTATATCTTTAGAAAGAATGATATTCATATCTTCTTCCGGTGGTGTTTCGCCTTTTTTTATTTTAGGTGGTTTTGCTTGAAAAGGTTTCAATTGACCTTTAGTTGCCCAAGTTGCTGAACCATACTCTTTACCTTGTCTATATTTACCTGTACCCAAGCTAAGAATTAGTATTAAACCTCCAATAAATAAACCCAGTAAGAATAGTAATAAAGGATAGGTTTGAATACTGAAAAATAAATAAGGAGAACTTGTTACTTTTTCTAAACAATTTATAAGTTTGTAAATTCCGTCAGATTTTTCTAAAAGGAAATAGTAAGTAAAATGATTGAAAAATACACCTATGAAAATTGCCAAGATTGATAAAAGTATTATTTTTGTTTTTTTAACCATATCATTTATCAGACTTACATTTCTAAGTCCATTCCTTTCCCTTTACTTACTGCTTTATTAACTCCTTTAGCTTTTAACAATTGTTGTTCTTTTGCTTTAGCATTAGCGATACGTTCCTGCATCGTTTTTGATTTTCTAGGTTGTTTTGTCAAGACATGCTCTTTTTTGATGTATTTTTTAGGGTTTTCTTGCATATCGTGCATAATTTTTTCCGTTGTGGCTAAAATCATGTTTTTATCTTTAGCATGGAAAAGGAGTTCTGTTTTACCGTCAGGTAATTCTCGTGTTTTAAAATCCACTCCATTTTGTTTATATTCTTTTTCTAATGCTTTGATAGCCTCTTTATTCTCTGATAGATTTTCATTTAAAACTTCACTTGCATTAAATATTGGTTTGCTAAGTTTTCTATTTTTATCATCTATAACTTTTTTGACTGCCCGATAAATATTGCTAATGGTGAATTTACCAATTCCAAGAACTGCTCTAACCGCTTCTTCATCATTCATTTTGTATCCTCCTTGTTTCCGCTTATTTCTTTAATATCTGATAATACTAAAATTCCATAAATTGAAATAAATTCTAAAATTACAATTATGGAAATTGGTAACAAATACCAATTTGCGAAGGCTTCCCAAGTCATTCCACAATTAAAAAGATGTGGTATTGGTTGCGGATATTGGTTAGGGGTAAAATAGCTCCACATGATAAATTTGTGAGCAATAATCAATGCCACAACTTCCCCATATATCCATATTGTCAGTGCTCCGACAGGGATAAAAGTAAATAACATAGGAAAGAATTTTTTTAGCATAGACATAAAAATATTGCATACTAGTAAAATCAAGGAAAAAGGTATTAGTATTATTAAAGAAAGTTTACCTAGTATATTCTGTATTTTTTTCATAACTATCACTTCTTTCATTTACCATATAACAATTGGCATGTACTAATATTTTGATTATTCAGACAATTTTCGTTAAATTTTTTAAGGCTAATAGCACTTAAAAAATGTTAAGATTGAAAGAGGTAAAAACAAAGTGGTAGTTTGTTTTGTAGACCACGTTAAGAGTTACCTCTCTTAGGTGGTCGCCCTCTTTTTTTGTATTCTTTTTAATATGATTCAAGCCTTCATCTGAAATTAACCAAATTCGACCTTGTTTTTGAATCATTGTACTTTTAAATAGTTCAGGTCTATCTTTCATACTTTTATACAAATACGAGTATTAAAGAGATGTGGTATTGGTTGCGGATATTCATTAGGTGTAAAATAACTCCACTTGATAAATTTGTGAGCTGTAATCAATGCCACAACTTCGCCATATACATATTGTTAATGCACTTACAGGTAAAAACATAAATAGCATAGGTATCAATTTAGTTATCAACGACATAGCAATAGCACATATCAGAAGAATAAATGAATAAGGTATTAGTATTATCAAAGAAAGTTTGCCAAAAATGTTCTTTACTTTTTTCATACTTACCACTTCTTTCATATACCATAGTATAATTGGCATGTACTAATATTTTGATTATTCAGACTATTTTCATTAAATTTTTTAAGGCTAATAGCACTTAAAAAATTTTAAGATTGAAAGGGGTAAAAACAAAGTGGTAGTTTGTTTTGTAGACTGCTTTAAGAATTGCTGTTCTTAGGCGGTCGCCCTCTTTTTTTGTGTTCTTTTTAATATGATTCAAACCTTCATCTGAAATTAACCAAATTCGACCTTGTTTTTGAATCATTGTACTTTTAAATAGTTCAGGTCTATCTTTCATACTTTTATACAAATACGAATGGCTTTTTCCTAGTTTTTTACTACCCTCTGAAAATGTATACCAATTATTTTCTTTCAATGTTTATTCCTTTCTATAACTACTATTATATACTTATTATCAATCTAAATTAACATTACCGTTCCGTTGCGGTTACTTTTATATTACCTTTATCTTAATTGTCTGATAATTCAGAATTGCAAGGCAACAACATCTTTTATAGATATACCAATTCCGCTTTGCAAGCGGACTGCTTCTGTCGTCAAGCAGACCAACGAGCATGAACAAAAAGACTTGCCAAGAAAAACCTTTGACAAGTCTTTTTGTTCATAACTTAACGTTATTTACTATGATATACCGAAAGCAAGTACCAATGCAGGTAAAATGTTGTTTAAAAAGTGTATAGCTATACTAACTTCTAATCGTCTTGTCTTAAAGTAAGCTATAGCACAGGTCAATCCAATTAAACCATAAATAAGAAAACTGATGATGTTTGTTGGGGAGTGCATCAACCCAAAAAGCACACTACTTACAATAATTCCAACAACTGGAAGGTCTTTAAATAAATAGCCGACAATTCCTCCTCTAAATACGATTTCTTCCATTATTGGAGCTGCGATACCAATAAGTAAGATAATTAATAATGGGTTTTCACCTGTAAAAAGTTGTCCTATCGCTTCATCATTTGCCGTCTGTGTGACTCCTGTGGCATTAAGCAATAATGTACCACCAATTCCGATAGTCCGAGCAATTAGAGTACCCACTAAGATGTATATAATGTTTTTCTTAGTGAGGAAATCTTTGCTTGGCGTTAAAAAACCTAACTTTTTACCTAAATACATTAATAAGTAGATGTTCCCCACAATAAATATAATTAGAATGAGTACAGCTAGTAAGGATAACTTGTGTGCACCGGTTTCTAAAGAAAAACCTTTTGCTCCACCATAAACAGCCATCCCTATTTGACTGAGTATTGCAAGCCCCAATACAATAAAAAATTTCTTAATATAATTCAAAATTCTTTTCCAACTTTCATTAATAGATTAAATTTAGGGTACTGGAAATTTTTATACCAGAACCTTTTTTATTCTTTGTAAATTCAAATATAGATTATTATTATTTTGCTCGTAAGAAAAAGAGTATAAAGCCATTATCCGATTTTGTAGTAACTGCATTAGTTGGTAACACTGTCAAAATAAAGAACAGTAACCCTATCGCGTATGTCAAAAATGTGAATATTGCACTTCCGCCGCTTTGTTGTAAGGTACTTATTGTTTCTGTGTAACTAGAAGCAATGGATATGCCCCATAAAACTAAAAATCCTCGCCCTCGTAAACCAGCATCTCGATAGCGTCTCACAGCCATAGCGAGGCTTGGGAGAAATAATGATATCCCAATAATAGCCATAATAAACAATGGAATAATAAAGCTTTCAAACGTAGAAGCCAAAACATCAGTTTCGTTTGCACTCCCTGAAATACTCATATCAGAACCAATTGCTACATAGACAAAAAAATAATTGGAACAAATGAAATAATCATTAAAATTAACGTCATCCACCAATATCCAGCTCGAGTCGTTCTTCCCTTGAAATCAATATATCCAATAAAAAAATCCTTCAATGCTCGTCCAAAACTCACTTGCCCAGGAACTTCATTTATTTTTTCCATAATTAAAAATCCTCCTTCTTCTAAATCAATCATAACAAAATAAAGAATAAAAAGAGAATCCTATAGATTAATTCTCTAACATCCAACCCCAAAATAGCTATTTTATTAGTCATTTGTTCATTATTAATGCTTAAACCATGAGACGAGCATTGTAACAACGAAAGCTAGTATGCATAAGATGGTTCTGTTGCAAAGTTTTCCAAAAAATCTATTTTAATGTAAAACTTTGCAACAGAACCCTTACACACCACTCCAAAATTGGGTGGTTTTTGTGCTTAAAAAAATGTATCAGAAGTCGGCTAGCCGACAACAAAAAAGGGCGCTCATTTTGAGCACCCACTTCCCATTTTATAATTAATTTTGTATCTCACCAGTCTCTTTGTTTATGTCCTCTCTGCCGTACTTACGTTCCTGATAAACGGCATCAAAGTATAACTTACTAGACATTATTAACATAAAGGTAAGGTCTGTCTGACGATTCCTGCGGAAAGTTTTGGCAACTGCAGTTGCCAAAATTGGGCGTTTGCCCCGGACCCCAAGCAAACAAAAAAGACAGTTTCCTGTCTCTTTTGTTCTCTGCTTTTAGTAAATGACTATTTACTTTCAAAATTTGACCAACCATATGGAGAACCACCGGTTCCTGGGTTAATTTGCATTATTTTTCGTGCTTCTTCAAAAAAAACAAGCACATCATCTGAATGAACAAGGTACTGTAAACTAGAAATTAATTCACTGATTTGGGGATCAAAATTTCTACCCTTTTCAATATTGCTTTTTGCAATCAGAAAAAGCTTCTTTTCTTCGCTTGAAATATTATTGCTAGTTAAAATCCCATCAATAATTTTTAATAAATATTTTTGATTATCTTTTAAATTAGGGTAAATATATTTTGTCAATCTAATTCACCCCAATCCACCCATCCATTAAGCCAATGAAGAACATCATTCATACTTTGATTATTAGGATAACCACCCCCAACTATTTCTGAAAGTTCTTCATCAGATACAATTTGAAAATTTGTTTGAATTTCCATTTTCTAACTCCTTTGATATTGTTAATGATTTGATTATAATTCTTTAATTAAAAAAATCATTAACAATTGTTAATAAAAAAATTATCAAGAATAATTTCACTAATTTAGCTGTAAAAATAGAATCACTAAATTATATTTATAAAATTTCGTCTGTTTCCTCGTCGATTTTAGAACCATATTTACGCTCTTGATAAACAGCATCAAAATACAATCGGACTAATCCAGTATGTGAACGTAAAACAGAATTAATAACTTTCATACTTGGCAAGTTATGCTCTGAACCATGATTTCTAACAAACCTTCTTAATTCTCGCATATTAGCAATTGGACTACTCTTAAATTGACTTAACGTCATAATTGAACTAGTTCACAACATTGAGGTATAGAATGCTAAATAAAAATACTTACATCAACTATTATGCTTTACAAACTAGTGTTTTATGTTATAATACTAATATGCAATGCAAGATAGTTAAGAAGAGGAGTAAAACTTGTCTCAAACAGATATTTCTAGTCAAATGCTTAAAGGAATTCTACAAGGCTGTTTGTTAATTTTAATTAATCAACGACCATATTATGGCTATGCGATCAGTCAGGAACTTTCAAAGTATGGGTTTGCTGATATTCCTAAAGGAACAATTTATCCATTGCTAACCAGTATGGAAAAAAAAGGATTAATCCTTGGTAAAATTGAACCATCTAAAGAAGGGCCACAACGAAAATATTACTATATAACAGATACTGGTAAACAAGCACGAAAAGTATTTCTCGCTAAATGGAATATACTCTCACTTAGTGTCAATGATTTAATTAATGAAAGAAGGAGTGATTTATGAACAGTGATAAGTTAATTAATGAAAATAATCAACTACGGGAAAATTTAAACTCAGAAAACAAACGATACTATGAAGATTTGTTAGTCTATATTCGTAGTAAATCAACGTTCAACAGAGAAAAAGATGTGGAACAACTTTTGTTAGACATGTTGCATGACTTAATCGATGCTCAAAGTAATGGAGAATCTGCCGAGTTCTATTTTGGTAGAGACCCAAAGTCTTTGGCAGATGAGATCCTTAAAACATTACCCAAACATTTTTTTGATATTTTTAAGATAGCTTGGTATATCGTGATTGGTTATGTTCTTTTCTTTACTATTCCCAATATGGTGGATCCTTCACGGAAATTAGATCTTGGTAATTTAATAATATTTGGAACACTTGGTTTTATATTTTCAATTACAGCTTTTTGGCTAATAGGAAAAGAAACATATCAAACAAATAAAATAAAAAAATACACTAGTTATGCTTTTGGTATTGTAATTTTTGTTAGCCTAATCATCGGGAGTATTTTTTTAAAAACACCACTTTCTTTTAGGATACCGGGTTGGTGGGGAATTGGTATTATCTTAATCTTATTAGTTATCACAACAATAATATTCATAATTGAGCGTAAACGAATGCCATTTCTGATTACTATTTATGTCTTAATTATAATTGATGCGATACTTGGAATTGGTAGTCGAATTCCGATCCTTGATGATTTACTAACACAACCAATATCAAAATCAACGGCATTATGGGTTATAATAATTGGCGGACCTATTGTTGCAATTGTATGTGGAGTCGGAACTTACTACTATATCATGAGAAATGAAGATTAAAGTTGAAACAAAAAAAACAGATTGTTTTAAAATGTAAATCTGTTTTTTTGTTTGGTCTGATTTTATCACACCAATTATGTGATCAGAAAATGACCATTTTCTGATCACTAAAATATCAAAGAACATTGGGCTAAGAAGATGTATCTCATTTTGTGTCTAAATATTTGACATAGTCCAATAATTTTTTATTGATAAACCCAGACATTGGCATGAGGAAAATCTGATTTTACCGTTTCTAAAATGATACTTACTGGTTTTGATAATATAATCTCATCGTTCGAATCATGATTCCGCTTTATCTTTTTATAAAGGTCACTTTGTGTCACCCATTGAACTTCTTCTGATAATTCTCGTTTTGCCTTCTCCCAGTAAGAATCATTGACACAATAATCACCCAATATCATCGTTTGCCAATTCATTGTCCCCATATTTTTTGATGGAGATAAAGCGGTCACAAAATATTTCAATCGTCATTCCTCCTGTAAGTGTTTGTTGCTCCGTGGGTATTCCTTATTACAAAAAATCATACGACAGTCTTGAAAAAACGTAAGTATTCGTTGAAATACCCTGGAAGGGCTTATATTAGGCTCAGTGTGATGTTTTTATCCGTTTTGAATGTTTACTTACGATAAACTACTTAAGACTTTTTAAAATGAAAAATATGGGTTTGTAAAGCTACTTCAAAATTTAGTCATCTTTTGCCAACCCATTTATTTTATGTTCATTTATTGACGGTGCAAATACTTAAGAGATAGGAATTTTTTAAAAATGGAAACTTAAAATAAGAAGAAACGCTCTTCGAGCGTTCAAAAAAACCTATTAGGCTTTTTTATATTATAAATAATATAACCCAGTTATTACTTGAAGAAGAGGAATAACTATTGGTAATAAAGCATTAAACACCCCATGAACTAATATACTTTCCCCTAATACTCTTCTTCGATGATAAATAGATGTTAAGACTATTGACATCGGTAAATAAACAATGAGGATAGGATTAGGGCCTGTATGCATCCATGCAAATCCTACACATGACACAATATATGCGATTTTATCATTTTTGAAAAAACGGTATATAGTTGTCCGAAAAGCTGCTTCTTCAAAAATTGGTGCACAAATAGCAATAGTAATAAATTGAACAAAAGGAAATACAATTTGTATTGAAAAAGCTGCCTGTGTTTTAGCAATTCCAGGTGTTATAAAATGAGAATTGTAATAGGTATAGCTAAAAAAATATATAACAAATAAAATAATTGTTGTAATCAGTAAAAATAGAAGATTTTTTATTTTAAAAATAGATATTGTATTTTTGTAATATCCCAATTTATAACAAATTAGAATTCCTAGAAAAAGAGAAATTGACATATTCCCTAAAAAAATCCAAGTAGCCACTACTTGTCTCTCATATCCTACGAGAGACTTTAAGTACACCTCTGGATAAGCTAAGATTACATCAGGAAACCAATAAATAGCAAATAATAAAAAGAATAAACTAAGATATTTTAGTTTTTTCATCCAATGATTTTTAATCATTTTTTTCCAACCATTCTATACAACACGAAACCAAGTGCTAATACCATCATTCATACTCATGTTTTGACCACCATTAATAGTCATAAGATCTTTATTTTAAACAACTTCAAAATTCAATTGATTTTCCATTTATAAAATCTCCTTTATATTTAATAACAACAGTATACTCAAAATAATTTGAAAATACAACTTTTTTCAGAATTTTATAAATACATTTTTTTACTTAATATCCTTGTCCAAAAAGCGCTGCAATCATTCTAATAACATAATTCCAAAAAGATGTGATAATTGTAGCTGTGGGTTATTATTTGCGTTACAATCTAAGCTATCGTGAAGTTCAGGATTTGTTATATGATCGTGGAATAAATGTTTGTCATACTATGATTTATCGTTGGGTGCAAGAATATGGCAAACTACTCTATCAAAACGGCTTTTATCAAGGGACAGAACATCGTACCATTAAATACCTGAATAATTTGATTGAACAAGACCATCGTCCAGTAAAGAGACGCAATAAATTCTATCGAAGTTTACGCACTGCCTCACCCACGATTAAAGGCATGGAAGCCATCCGAGGATTATATAAGAAAACCCGAAAAGAAGGCACTCTCTTCGGGTTTTCGGTCTGTACTGAAATCAAGGTATTATTGGGAATCCCAGCTTAAATCATAGATACCGTAAGGGATTTTATTCTTTATTTAAAACTTTGCAACAGAACCAATAATTTACTGCTTTACAATTGGTACCCAAAGCTCCATTGATGTTATCCTTAAATCTTAGAGTCATTATTGTATAATTTACACAAAGGAAAAAAATATGCAAAAACGATACTCAAAAGAATTTAAAGAAACCCTTATTGACTTCTATCATTCTGGGCAATCCGTTACACAGCTTTCTAAAGAATACAGCGTGTCTCCTGCAACAATTTACAAATGGATCGACCTCTACTCTAAGTCTAATGAAAGCTCAGTTTCTAAAGCTGATTTTCTAGAATTAAAAAGACAACTAGCAAAAGTTAAGGAAGAACGAGACATCTTAAAAAAAGTATTGACCATATTCGCCGAGAAAAAGAAGTGAGTGCTGCGGATATGACTCAAACCATTAAAACTTTAGCACTCAATGTCAGGCTCAGTTGTCAACTTCTTGGTGTCCCTGAATCAAGTTATTATGAACGGATCAATCGACGTCCTTCCAAAACTCAATCACGGAGGCAACACTTGGCAATTAAGATTGTCCAACTTTTCAAGGCGAATCGGGGAATCTATGGGGCACCTAAGATTCAGCACCTCTTACTAAATCAATGGGAAAAAGTAGGGTTAAACCTCGTACAAAAAATAATGAAACAACTTCAGATCAAGTCAGTCGTCGTTAAAAAATTTAAACCAGGACACTCCGTTAGGGATGGCATTAAAAGAAAGAACCTCATACAAAATGAGCCTACAAAGAAAAATAAGGTTTGGTCAACCGATATTACTTATATCCCGACTCAACAAGGCTGGGCTTATCTCTCAACCATTATGGATCGTTACACTAAAAAAGTCATTGCTTGGGATTTAGACAAGCGAATGACTGTAGAATTAGTACAAAGGACTTTGATTAAGGCATTGGAATCACAAAACTATCCAGAAGCTGTGATGCTTCATTCTGACCAAGGAAGTCAGTATACAAGTCATGAGTATGAAGAGACAATAAAAAATTCTGGACTCACCCACTCCTTCAGTCGTAAGGGGTATCCTTATCATAATGCCAGTCTTGAATCTTGGCATGGACATTTAAAAAGAGAGTGGGTGTATCAATTTAAATATAAGAACTTTGAAGAAGCCTATCAGAGTATTTTCTGGTACATTGAAGCCTTTTATAATTCAAAACGAATCCATCAAAGTTTAGGCTATCTTACACCTAATCAATTTGAAAAAGGAATTGCTTAAAATAAATACATTAAAATTCTACGTTTGTGACTCTAAAAACTTGACTTAACGTCAAACAATTATTAACGCTTTTTTTTATGTCTAATTATTTGATAATAGTCCAAGTGGACTAATATCAAATATTTAGACACAAAATGAGCTATATTTTCTTAAAATAGTTTTCTTCTTTCTGATTTGGAGTTAAACCATTGTTGGCGGAATGAGGATTATAATTGTTATAAAATTGTTCGATGTATTCAAAGCAAGAGAGTTGAACTTCTTGAATGGAGTGATAAGTTCTGCGATTAATTTCTCGTTGTTTAAGATACTTGAAAAAGACCTCAGTGACGGCATTATCATAAGGATATCCAGGCTTGGAGTAAGAAGCAAGCAATTGATGCTCATCTAATAACTTTCTAAAGGAAGCTGATTTAAATTGGCTTCCTTGGTCCGAATGAAAGATAATTGGTTCCTTAGGCTTCCTCTTATTTATAGCTATTTCTAAGGTGTCACAGGCGAGTTTGGCAACAATCCTATCACTTACTTTCCACGCAATACATTTCCTTGAGTAGAGGTCAAGAATAGCACAGAGATAAACATGTCGTTTAGGTCCTATAGAGATATAAGTGAAATCTGTTGTCCAAACTTGATTTGGGGAGTTCGGGTTAAATTCTTGTTTAAGCAGATTATCAAAAGAAAATACAGGAGCTTTCATTAGATTTAGAGTAGAGGTCTATCCAGTTATAAATTGTTGCAGGGGCCACGTCGTATTCTTTAGACAGCTGGGTGACGGATTGACCAGAATGATAGAAGGTGATAAGGGTTTCTTTAAATTCTTTTGAGTAGCGTTTTTGCATGTTTTTGTCCTTTGTCTAAATTATACAATAGTGACTCTAAGATTTAAGGATAACATCAATATTTAAGTGATAAAAGATTTATAATGAATATGAAAAAAATAGAAGAGCATAGGCTCTTCTATTTTTTATCATACCTCAATCCCATCGCATTGATTGAGACAATCACGGTTGAGATTGACATCAGGACTGCTGCAATGAGAGGGTCAATATAAATCCCTGTAAATGGATAAAGAATACCCGCTGCAACAGGAATAGCAATAATGTTATAGCCTGCTCCAAACCAGAGGTTTTGTTTCATTTTTCTAAGCATGCGTTTGGAGATATTAATCATATCCAAGACGTCACTTGGATTGGAGTTAACTAGGACGACATCAGCGGTACTGATAGCAACCGAAGTTCCTGCTCCAATCGCAAAACCAATCGTAGCAGTTGCAAGAGCTGGGGAATCATTGACACCATCACCAATGAAAAGCACGCCGGCTTTCTTTTGGTACTCTTTCACAATTTCTGCTTTATCTTCAGGTTTTAATTCCGCTCTAAATTCGGGAATATTTAGTGCACTAGCAATTTTTTGAGCAGTTTCTTTATTATCACCCGTGAGCATAACAGGGGTAATTCCTTGGGCTAATAAACCATTGATAAAGGCTTTCGCGTCTGCTTTAGGAGAATCTCCTAAGGCAATAAATCCTAAAACATCTTGTTGTTCATTGATTAGGAAAGATACAGTTAAACCTAAATCTAAATATTGAGCAATCTTTTGTTCATCATAAGAAAGTTGATTTTCACGAAGATATTTATAGTTAACAATTTGATAAAAGTTTTGATTAACTTGCCCTTTAATTCCAACTCCTGGAATATTTTCAACCGCTTCAACTTTTAGATTTTCAAGAGATTTAGCAGCTGCAACGATTGATTGAGCAATCGGGTGAGTGGAACTTCCTTCAAGTGCTGCCATGATTTGGAGAACGTCTGTTTCATCAGTAAAATCAATAACATTACGAACAATAAACTTACCGTCAGTTAATGTTCCCGTTTTATCCATTAAGGCATATTTAATTGTATTTATTTTTTCTAGAGAAGTTCTGTTTTGAATTAATAAACCATTTTTAGCAGAAATACTGGTTAGGCGAGAAACAACAAGTGGAACCGCAAGACCTAAAGCGTGTGGACATGCAATTACAAAAACAGAAACCGCAAGAAGTAGAGCAAAACTAAAGTTGGAACTAATTGTCCAAAAAATTAATGAGAAGATACCGACAATAAGTGCGGCATAGAAAAGGTAACCAGCCACTCTATCTGCCATATTTTCCAAATTAGATTTTTGAGCTTGGGCTTTCTTGACTAACTCGGCCACTTGATTGAGAAATGAATCTTTTCCAAGGGTTGTGACTTTCATCTCAAATGGTTGGTTTTGATTGAGGGAACCACCATAAACAAGGTCATTTGTTTTTTTATTGACTGCTCGACTTTCACCAGTAATCATTGACTCATCAACGAGCGCTTCACTTAATATAAGGCCATCTGCAGGTATTTTTTCATTTTCTTTCACTAAAAGCAAATCACCAACTTTTAGTTCTGAAAGCTCCACATCCTTCCCACTTTTTAAGTGAGCTTTTTTGGGAACAAGGCTTGCTAAATCTTTCAATGCATCGCCAGCACCCATGATTGCTTTCATCTCAATCAGATGACCAATCAGCATAATGACAATTAAAGTTGCCAGCTCAAACCAGAAGTTCATACCCATATGTCCGTTAAGACTCATGATTGTGGCATAAACAGAATAAGCATAGGCAACGGTAATTCCCATTGTAATCAGCATCATCATGGCTGGCTTACGGCTTTTTAATTCACCTTTTGCTCCGCTAAAAAAAGGAGTCCCAGAGTAAAAGAAGATAATTGTACCAAGGATGAGTTGCAAAATTTCACTTCCGGGGAATTTAAGGATAGTAAAGCCCGCGATTGGTGAAATGAGTAGAAGCGGAATCATAAGAAGGATAGCCACTTTGAGCTTTTTACTCATATCACCCATATGCATCATGTGTCCTCCATGATTCATCATATCCATATTGTCCATATCATGCATATCATGCATATTATCCATATTGTGCATGTTGTGCATCTCATGGTTTTCGTGCTCCATATCCATCATTTCATCGTGATTAGACGAATGAGTTTTATTTGACATATTTTCCTCCTAAATGAATGCTTTGAAATTTCTATCTATATATAGTTTACAATTGTAAACCATCAAAGTCAAGGGAAAAAGTTGTATTCTATAAATATTACAAATCAATAACCTTAAGGTTCTTTTGTTACCTAAATGTGATATTATAATATATATTCATAGTGATACTCAATAAAAAAGTATCGGCAAGGAGAGAATAAATGAAAAAAATACGGCCAGAAGTGACTACGGTTACCTCCAAGTCTCATTTTCGAACTTGGAAATCAGGGAAAAGAATGAGTTACGAAGAATAAAAAAATAGAGTATATTTTTCAAACTAGAAAGACAAAAAGCACCTTTTGAAAGGCGCTTTTCTAATTCAACCGTTTTCATAAACAATAAGTTCAGTACACTCCCCTTGTTTTAAATAGATTTTTGTTTTAACGCAAATGGATACTCTATAATGTGACTGAGCCTCCTTTAATTAATTGGACAATTTTGGTTCAAATTTTGTGGTGCAATATATCAAAGGGTTCTGTTGCAAAGTTAAAAAAATTAATAAGAAAGAATTGAGATAACTATTCAATTTATAAGCTATTAACTTTATTTTTTTCCAAAAAATAAATATATAAAAGTAGAATATTTAAAAACCAGCCAATAACTTAATCGTTGTGAGCCGGTCTTTTATTTTATTCTAAAACTTATTAATATATCTATAAATTGTGGTTCTTGAAACTCCCCAAGAATCCGCAATCGACTTAATCGGCGTACCACTTTCTACCAAGGTTTTAAGAAGCTTTACGTCTTGCTCCGAAAATTTCTCAGGTCTTCCTCCAAGTCGTCCTCTTGCACGTGCAGCTTCTCTACCAGCGGCAGAACGTTCTAAAATAAGGTTTCGCTCAAATTCCGCAAAGGCCGCAAATAAATGAAACATCAATTGTCCAGTCGAACTTGATTTATCCATTGTAATATTTTCTTGTAGACTATGAAAACTTACCCCCTTATTATTAAAAGAATTAACAATATTAATGAGGTCCTCCATATTTCTACCTAATCGATCTAACCGCCAAACAACGATCGTGTCCCCAGGACGAGAAAATTCGATGGCGGATTTTAATCCAGGTCTATCTTTTTTACTTCCTGACATATGATCAGTAAATATTTTTTCACAGTTATATTTTTTTAGACTATCTTTTTGTAAATCCAAATTTTGAAGTCCAGTTGAAACTCGTGCATATCCGATATTCATTTTTTTCTCCTTTGTTCTAATTTATTGTATCATAACTTAGAAATATATATATAAATGAACATAGAATAAATTACGGGTTAATGAACAACAAATGTAAATGATTTTGAGAAATTTAATAGGAAAAGAAAAGTGTTCAGAAAATGACCATTTTCTGGACACTCTTCTTTTGAAAAAATATTGCTCATTTTATATCTAATTATCTGATAGTGGTCCAAAATATTTATTATCTCTTAGGTTCTGTTGCAAAGTTTCCCAAAAGAGTATAGAAGTCCTAGTTTAACATTTTGACTATGCTGGGATCCCCATCAGAACTTTAATTTCGGTCGACACCGAAAATCCGAAGAGTGTTCCATTTCTTCGGTTCTTTTTGTATATTCCTCGAATGGTCTCCATGCCCTTTATCGTGGTTGAGGCAGTACGAAGACTTCTATAAAATTTATTACGCCGCTTAATTGGCCGATGGTCCTGCTCAATTAAATTGTTGAGATACTTCACTGTTCGATGCTCCGTCTTGGTATATAAACCGTTCCTCTGCAACTTTCTAAATGCAGCTCCAATAGACGGAGCTTTATCCGTGACAATTACTCTAGGTTCACCAAACTGCTTATGTAGTCGTTTCAAGAATGCATAAGCAGCTTGAGTATCCCGCTTCTTTCGTAACCAGATATCTAAAGTCAATCCATCCGCATCAATTGCACGATAGAGATAATGCCAACGACCTTTGATTTTGATATAAGTTTCATCCATTTTCCACGAATAGAAGGACTGTCTATTTTTCTTTTTCCAGAGATGATAGAGGACTTTACTGTATTCTTGTACCCAACGATAAATAGTTGTGTGACAAACGTTAATCCCACGATCATAAAGGAGTTCTTGAATTTCACGATAGCTTAGATTGTAACGTAGATAATAACCAACAGCGACAATAATCACATCTTTTTGAAATTGTTTACCTTTAAAATAGTTCATTGATATATCCTCGCTGTCATTTTTATTCATTTTACACTAAAATAGACTTATCAGAAAACTTTGCAACAGAACCATTTTGGCAATTGTTTGAAAATTATTGCATGCCTTTAATTTTAAGAGTATACTGATATTATTGAATATAAATGAGATTTACATATGGAAAATCAAACAAATTTTGAAGTAGTTTCAGATGAAGAACTTTCTAAAATTAATGGAGGGGTAGCTTTGGAACTTACTCGTGAAGGTTACTATAATCAATATGGGGGCCCACTTCTTTATGAAAACCGTCCTTTGTTAGAATATTGATTCTTAAATGACAAGTCAGTAGTCTTGCAACCGTCGAATTAATTGTTAGTGAATTAAGTATTGGACAGGAAATAGATTATCTATTTCTTGTTTTTTAGGTGAAGTATTATATGAAAACTATAAAAAAATATAAATTAAATCTTTTTTATTTATTGTTATTTGTTCTCCTACATACACTCTATAAGATTCCTGGATATTTGGTATTCGCATATTATTTAGACAATCCTTTGATATTGCCCTTTACAGATTTTCTATATACAAATTCTGCGTTAGCTTTTCCAATCTTATTAACTTTGGTGGCAGTCATTGTTATAATTATTCCATATTACTTAGGTTTTTTTAAGAATACGTTTGAAGGGTGGTCGACAATAAGAGTATTTAGACTACTAGTAATTCTATTTGTTTTATTGCTCCTTATCTATTTTACTAATGTGTTAATGATTAGGTTAGGTTTTTCATCTTCAAATCATGTTGGTAGATCACAAAACTATTTGATTACCATGCCAAAAGTTATGCAATATTATATTATTGGAATAGTAGCTCCTATTATTGAAGAAATTCTTTGGAGAGTATTTTTATTTAAAGCAGTAGGAAATAAAAATCTTGCCCTATTTGTTTCATGGCCTTTATTTGCTTTTGCTCACACAGGCCTTTCTCTTGAAATAATTCCTTATTTGTTTTTATCCTTCATTGTTACTTGGGCATATTATCGCAATGAGAATGTATTAGAAAGTATCTTTATCCATGCTTCCTATAATCTTTTAAGCCCTTTATCTGCTCAATTTTTAAATTCTTTTTTTCATTTTATAGTATAGGAGAAGAGAGGTTCTGTTGCGAAGTTTTAAAATAAAATACAACCTCTCTGAATTTCAATTATCTTAGGCTGATATTCCCAATAAGATTTTGATATAGGTTTCGTCCATGTTCCATGAATAGAAGGATTGTCTATTTTTCTTCTTCCAAAGATAATAGAGGACTTTGCTGTACTCTTGCACCCAACGATAAATCGTAGTATGACAAACATTTATTCCACGATCATATAACAATTCCTGAACTTCACGATAGCTTAGATTGTAACGCAGGTAGTAACCAACAGCGATAATAATGACGTCTTTTTTGAATTGTTTGCCTTTAAAATGATTCATTACTCTGTCCTCTCTGTCTTTTTTCTCAATTTTACACTAAAATAGATTTTTTGGAAAACTTTGCAACAGAACCAAAAATGCAATCAATAAAATTGAAGAAGCAGAGAATGCTCCATATCCAAAAGAGGAGGAGTATAAAGAAAAGATGGAACGATACAATGATTTGAAAGAAAGCCTCGAAGCAGAACGCTCAGGTAAGGTTCGTGACGTCACATCTGATTATGAAAATGTTGAAGAAATGGAGATGTAAATTCTATACTTCTAAATATGAAAATAAAGTGTTCTCAATCAAAAAACCACCTACAAGCATAATGGCTTGTGGGTGGTTTTTTTGTTATAATATTGTAGTAGAGTTTATGAACGGTAGCCTGATTGGAGGTGGTGCTTATGATTATTTCGTGGGCAAAACCTCACAAAACATGAAAGGCGAAAATTTTTTGACTGTATTTCAGGCATTGAGTCTCATGATTGCATTTGCAACCTTGATGATTCTTGTTATAAATACGAGTAACAAAAAATGACCGTTCTGCTTAGCGGGCATTGAAGGTCATTTAGATTAATATGTGTGCTACCGTTCTTAACACGGCTACATTAGGACTTGTTATAGCAAGTCCTTTTTTCTTTATCTTTATTATACCACTCCAAAAACATATACGCAAATAAACTTACGTGAAAACTTACTTAAATAATTAATTGAATAATTACTTGAAAACTTGTAATTAAAATTATGCTTCTTACTAATAAAATCAAAAACATACTCTAACGAATCGTGTGTGAAATCAGAATATGCTTTTTGCTTAAGTTCATGGCTCTTAAAAAATATCATAAAATTTGAAGATAAACAACTCATATTACTTTAAAAAAACCCCTGGTATTTCGATTAAAAAACTCTCATTTTCTCATAAATTTACCATATTCGGCGATTTTTAGCCCTTTTTTATCACTCATAATATGTGAATGGCTCAACTGTGGGTTTTCCGCTTGAAATAACTTTCCGAAAAAGACAAGTTTTTTATTTACTTATCTATAAATTCCCTTATTTATATTTTCGACGCTTTTTACCTATAAATAGTACTAAAGTAATAACTATTATAAAAATTATTACTGTTAACCCACTGCCCTCCAATCCGAATAAACCTCCATTGAAAAAAACTTTATTAGGAGTATCTTTCGACTCAAGAATTAACGCCTGATTACTATTTCCTGATACTGAAACTCCAAGAACAGGGCCCTGCATAAAATTCCATGCACTATGAAAAGCTCCTACTGTCCATAAATCATTAGTATAGCTTCTAATAATACCAGTAAAAATACCAAATAAGAATAAGCTAATTAGTGCCATTAGTGTTATTCCATCATTTGTAGCGTGCATAAATGAAAAAAATAAGGCACTAATAATTATTGCGACTCTTTTTTGGGTTATTTTCATCAATCTTCCTTGTAAATAGCCTCTACATACTATTTCTTCAGCCATACCTTGAAATCCATAACCTAAGAAAAAAAGAATTAATAATCTGAAATTAGACATGGACCATACCATCGTTATCTGAAATCCTGAGAAGTATACAGAGATACTCCAAATAGTTAATAAAAGCACTAAACCTAATGTATAACCTAAAATATATTTTGATAATCTCTTTTCTTTTGAAAAAGGCATTACAATATCTAACTCTTGTTTATTTTGTTTATAGGTAGCTAGTAAAAAAAGAGGTAGCATTATTCCGCCCATTAGTTCAACTATCATTAAAAATTGATTGGTTTCTAAAACACTTAGATTAATTCCAGTTCCAGCGTCGTAAAGACCTTGGTAAAATCCTATAAATAGTGAAGGAATCCCCATAATAAAAGTAAGCAAAAACGCTAGTATTATGAATTTACAAATATCTATAATTTTATTCATTCTAGTTGTCTAACCTTTACCTTTCATTTATCTGACTCTGATTTTTATTTAAATGTTTTTTTAGTTTATCTCTGTAGATATTATAACGTTGTCTATATCTTCTAAATGTTCGACGATTAATTCCTGTCTGTTCCTCTACTTCTTTGTCTGTATAACCTTTTAAATATAAATCAAAAGCTAGATTTAAACGGGGGTCATTCTCTTCAAATTTTCTTTTGCCACCTTGAAATTTTCCTTTTTCTTTAGCTATTTTTATGCCTTGCTGCTGACGTTCTTTAATTTTTTTTCGTTCCGCCTCTGCTTGATATTTATAAAGCTCAATGACTAAATTATTAATTAATCGTCTTAAATTTTCATCGTCAATACCACATTCATCGAGGGCAAATTTAGAACTTCTAATGTTGCTCCTTTTTGCTGTATCTCATTCATGATAGTTGTAAGGTCACTATTATTTCTTCCTAAACGGTCTAATTCTGTCACAACGACAATATCTCCCTCGCGGATATATTCTAACATTGCTTTTAATTGCGGTCGTTCGGTAGATTGTCCGCTTACTTTATCTGAAAAGACCTTATAAACGTGTTCTAAGGCTTCTAATTGTCTATCAAGGTTCTGTTCCTTGCTACTTACACGTGCATATCCAATTTTACTCATATTATTTTTTATGGTTCTGTTGCAAAGTTCCCCAAAAGAGTATAGAAGTCCTAGTTTAACATTTTGACTATGCTGGGATCCCCATCAGAACTTTAATTTCAGTCGACACCGAAAATCCGAAGAGCGTTCCGTTTTTCGGTTCTTTTTGTATATTCCTCGAATAGTCTCCATGCCCTTAATAGTGGAAGAGGCTGTACGGAGACTTTGATAAAATTTATTTCGTCGTTTAATAGGTCGATGGTCTTGTTCTATTAAATTGTTAAGATACTTCACAGTTCGGTGCTCTGTCTTAGTATATAAACCCACACTCTGTAACTTTCTAAAGGCGGAGCCAAGAGAAGGTGCTTTATCGGTCACAATTGCTTTCGGCTCACCAAACTGTTTATGGAGTCTTTTTAAGAAAGCATAGGCTGCTTGTGTATCCCGTTTCTTTCGTAACCAAATGTCTAAAGTTAGTCCATCTGCATCAATGGCTCGATATAAATAGTGCCATTTCCCTTTGATTTTGATATAGGTTTCGTCCATTTTCCACGAATAGAAGGACTGTCTATTTTTCTTTTTCCAGAGATGATAGAGGATTTTACTGTATTCTTGTACCCAGCGATAAATCGTAGTGTGACAAACGTCAACCCCACGATCATAAAGGAGTTCTTGGACTTCACGATAGCTCAGATTGTAACGTAGATAATAGCCCACAGCGACAATAATCACATCTTTCTGAAATTGTTTGCCTTTAAAATGATTCATCCATATGTCCTCGCTGTCTTTCTATCCCATTTTACACTAAAATAGACTTATCGGAAAACTTTGCAACAGAACCGAAAATAATACGAAAAAAGACACTCACTGAATGTCTTTTTTAAATATTCCATTTATTTCTTTTCTTTTTTAGTTCATTTACTTTTTAAATATTCAAAGTGATGTTATCCAAACTATTAATTACAATCTGGATAATAGATTAATCAAAAAGATTATTTTTTTCAATACGTCAGAAGGATACTCAATTGAACAAAATCAATTAATAATAGCTTGTGTAAAGCAAAATGTAGAAGTTATTGTTCTTGAGAACAATCCAAAAACTCCCACTATCAATGCTATCTTATACTAAAATATAGATTTTATTATAAGAAGATAACTATAATACACTTAACAAATACTATTTCCTTGTGTCCATACAAGGAAATTTTTATTTATCTCACATTATACGAATTCTTCTCCTCGATAGTTTCTCTTCATAAAGTGTAGTATTGTCACCTAAAACAATTTGTTAGATGTATTAAAGATGCTATAATAGAGAGATGTATTTTCATTTAATTTTAAATATTAAAAACTAGAAATGAGATAACTATGATTTTAATCGCTCTATTAGCCGTTCTAATTCCTCTTTTTTTATTGGGGATTCTAAATATGTCTGCACGATCAGGAATGACAATTAGTGCCATAATTGTTGCTTTAACAGGATATTTTTTTTGGAAAATCCCAATCAACGTAATCTTTGCTTCAATCTTACAAGGTATGCATAAAACTTTACCAATTTTGTGGATACTGTTTGGAGCTTTGATGCTCCTGAATGTTTTACGTAAAACTGGAGCGATTGATTCAATTAATGCCGGGTTTAAGTCACTCTCACTTGATATGCGTATTCAAGGAATTTTGGTTGCTTATCTTTTTGGGGCGCTCATTGAAGGTGTCTCAGGATTTGGTACTCCTGCAATGGTCACTGCTCCTCTCCTTATTGCGCTAGGTTTTACACCTTTATCTGCTGTTGTACTGGCATTAGTCGCTAATTCTACACCAGCCGCATTTGGTGCAGTAGGTACCCCAATTACAGTTGGTTTAAGTAATGCTGCTCAAGAACAAGGAAATCATATTTTCTCTCAAGTCTCTTCGACAATAACTTCCCTAGATCTTCTAGGTGGTGCATTTATGCCAACTATTTTAGTCTTATTAATGACAATAATGTTAAATAAAAACAAGAAAAATCAACGTGATTGGCTAGAGATGATCCCCTGGACATTATTTATTGGAGTATGTTATAGCAGTTTTGCGTGGTTATATTCTCGTGTAATCGGTTATGAATTTGTATCTATTATCACTCCACTTACACTGCTTGCTCTAACAATAGTTTTATTACGTTTCAATTTTTTATTGCCTAAAAGTACTAATCAAAATCCTTGGAGAAAACTGGAAGCAAAAAAACAAGAGGTTCAATTACAAACTTTGAAGGTAGAAAACATGTCTCTAATAAAGGCTTGGCTACCTTATGGTATTGTAGTACTACTTCTTCTGATTAGTCGAACGATCCCCGTAGTAAAAACTTTTTTAAATAACACCATTAATTTGAGTTGGAATTCTATCCTAGGATTTAAAGAAATAAATTCGGAATGGGATATTCTTTATTCTCCTGGCTTAATATTAACCATTGCTTCCTTGATTGCTTTGGCTGTTCAAGTTAAATCACTAAAACTTTTTACGCCAATCGCTAAGGATGTTTTTTCAACAATTATGAGAACAGGACTCACCCTCGTAGTAACTTTAATTATGGTCCAAATTTTTTCAAATTCAGGTATGAACAATGGAAATCACTTATCAATGCCTTCCTATACTGCTGAAGTACTTTCAAGATACTTATCAGGTGTTTGGATATTTATTGCTCCATTTATTGGTGAATTAGGTTCCTTTATTACTGGAAGTACCACTGTATCTAATCTTACCTTTGCCTCTATTCAAGCCGATATTGCCTATGATTCTGGACTTCCCATCAATGCAGTATTAGCTGGGCAAGTTATTGGTGCTGCGGCTGGAAATATGATTTGTGTATTTAATATTGTGGCAGTCAGTGGAATCGTTGGTCTTTTTGGAAAAGAAGGTGAAATCCTGAGAAAGACAATTGTTCCAGCATTACTCTACGCAAGCTTGATTGCCATATCGACTTCACTTTATCTCGTCCTCACTTGAAACGGTTCTGTTGCAAAGTTCCCCATAACTCCTGATTTATTGTAAAATGTAAGAAAACGAGAGTGAGGGTAGACAGATGGATCATTTCAAAGGGAAACAATTTCAAAAGATGTGATTATTGTCGCTGTTGGTTACTACCTGCGTTACAATCTGAGCTATCGTGAAGTCCAAGAACTCCTTTATGATCGTGGGGTTGACGTTTGTCACACTACGATTTATCGCTGGGTACAAGAATACAGTAAAATCCTCTATCATCTCTGGAAAAAGAAAAATAGACAGTCCTTCTATTCGTGGAAAATGGATGAAATCTCTATCAAAATTAAAGGACGTTGGCATTATCTCTATCGAGCCATTGATTCTGATGGATTAACTTTAGACATTTGGTTACGAAAGAAACGGGATACTCAGGCGGCTTATGCTTTCTTAAAACGGCTCCATAAACAATTTGGACAACCTAGAGTGATTGTAACCGATAAAGCACCATCGATTAGCTCTGCATTCAGAAAGCTACAGATTAACGGTTTATATACCAAGACAGAACATCGGACAGTTAAGTATCTCAATAATTTAATTGAGCAGGACCATCGTCCAATTAAGCGCCGTAATAAATTTTATCGAAGTTTACGAACTGCCTCAACCACGATTAAGGGCATGGAGACTATTCGAGGAATATACAAAAAGAACCGAAAAACGGAACGCTCTTCGGATTTTCGGTGTCGACTGAAATTAAAGTTCTGATGGGGATCCCAGCATAGTCAAAATGTTAAACTAGGACTTCTATACTCTTTTGGGAAACTTTGCAACAGAACCTTT
>NZ_JBBOVF010000004.1:0-47508 GCF_038006485.1 Lactococcus sp. FSL K6-0773
AAAAAATTATGATTTAAACATTTTTTAATAAACCATTTATAAATCCAACAATAAAATCATAAAATATTGGAAATGCAAGGCCTAAAGCTAAAAAGATAAAGCCAAAACGACTCCATTTATTCATTTGTGAATAAAAACTTTTAAAACCGAACATCATAATGACTAATCCTATAACAGCAATGTAATAACCAATTGTATAAATCATTTAAGTTCTCCCAGTTCTTTATTAATCATTCTGACTTTTTGAATTTTTTATCCATAAAAAATTTAAAGGAAGATAAATGATGAGGACAACAAAAAGTCCAATAATACGACCTATCCAAATATTGATATTAGACTCGTCACTTAGTACATCTAAAACCAAATTACCAAGATAAACAGAAATAAAAACTGTTATCATGATTTTCAGCCCCTTGCTCATTTTATATTTCATTGTTATCATCCTCTCTTAAAAATTTTATAGTATTTAAATTAAAATCCCTATCGTAAAAATAAAAATATTGTAGTGATAGAATCGACTAAAGTATCAAAAATTGATTTGATTGTCTTCTTCTGTCCATAGGTCTTTTTTCTTTTCAAAACACACCTCCATTATTTATAAATTAGATATAGTGCCATTGACTTTAATTTACGCTTTGATTAATAAGTCTATTTTAGTTTAAAATGAGATAAAAAGAAAGTGAATAGAGAAGGGCAGAGTGTTTTAAGTGGGAAACAACTCTAAAAAGATACTGCATTAGTAAAATTTATATCTCTTATTTTATTTTGGAAATAGATTGATTTTTTTGGTTTGTAGTTAAAACTTTGATTTCCGTATATATTCAAAATCCGAAAGACGTGCAAGCCTTCGGATTTTTGCTTGTATGCTAGTTAAAAGCTCCAGATAAATACAATAAGATTAATCCAAAGATAGTTATAATACCCCCAAAAAATATTTGAGAAAACATACTTCTATCACCAAAAACTAAGCGTAAAACAATCCATTTTTTTCCAAAGCAAAAAATACTCATTCCGATTAAAAAAACAACTACTCCCACTATAGTTAGTGGATTATCTACATAATTATCCATGATTTTACCCTTTTTCTCTTTTCTTTATTCTATCATTCTTAGTTTTAAACTATCCAAAATCTATTTGGTCTAACATATTCTCTCGGCTGGCTTGATCTAAACCGAGATAAGTTAAAGTCATTGCTTCGCTTGAATGGTTTAGTAAATGTATCACTAAACCAATATTATAATTTGACTGCGTATAAACACGGTAAGCGCCCGTTTTACGCATGGTATGTGTTCCTAAATAGTTGATACCTAAAAGATCTCCAACGTGCGCCATGACCTTATAAAATTGCTTTTCAGTGATATGACGCTTTGGGCGAGAGGTTGACGGAAATAACCATTCAGAATTAAGATTTTGTTGGACCAGCCAATCATGATAAATCAATAAATCTTGTTTTACTGGTTTCAAATATAACGTATTCGCTTTTCCTGTTTTTTTATCATGAATAAAAGCCGTGCTTTTGATAGAACCATCTGGGTTAAAGACATCGGATTTTTTTAATGTCATGACATCACTCACACGGAGTAGTGTGGCCTTACCGACTTGGAAGATCGTATAGTTACGACGGCCAGCCCGAAAACTATCAAGTAACGTATCTTGCACCATTTTTAGAACGTTCGAATCTTTGATGGGAAGAACGATTTGTTGAACCATATAATTAGATATCCTTTCTCAATCATATCATAATTTTTTTCAGCTATAATAGCATAGCTAGACATCCAAGGGCCAGTCCACCAACCAATAATGCCATAAGTCTTAGCATATTTAATACGATAACCTAAAGCGATCAGGTAACTGAGATATTCTTTTTTATGATTTCCAGTATCTAATATTATTAATAGCCCCTCTGTTTTTAGTACACGTGTAGCTTCATCTAAGGCTTTGTATCGGTTCTGTTTTGGTTTAATATTATGAATTGCCATACTTGCGGTTACAAAGTCGTATTTCTTATTTTCAAAAGGTAGCTCTATCATATCCGCAGTTTTTAAATCAGATCTATTTTCTAGATTTTTTTCCTGTAAAAGCTGTTGTGTGCCTTTAAAACTATTATTGGATTGATCCCTATTTTTCCATAGATCTATTCCGGTCACATGTCCTTCGCTTGATATTTTAGAGGCGAACTTTATCAGTACAAGTCCATGTCCGGTCCCTAAATCTAGTATAATACTATCTTCTGGGATCACTAAAACAATATCCATTAGATAAGGGAATGTGAAATAATTAATAATGTAATTGACCTTTTTAAATTGTTTGAAAATTCTTGTATTTTTTTTTTTTTGGAGTATACTGATATTATCCAAAATATAAGAAAGGACGTAAGAACTATGTACATCAATCTTATTAATCTAAAACGTTGGTGTCTGCTCATCTATTCAATCTTTTCTGCGGTTGTTACAGTAATTTATATCATGTTTAATTCCACTTTTTATAAATTAGATTTGGTTAGATATAGTAATGATATTAATTACTATAATAAGATGAGTGCAATTTTACCAAAAGGGTTACTTCAACTTAATGGTAATTTCTCTCAACTCAATTCACCTTTGTTAATTATCGTCTACCTATTAGGAGTTTTGATTTGTTTGATTTCTTTAATATTAAATTGGGAGCCTTATTACAAAAGAACATATACACCATTAATATCTATGATAGGATTTCTTCTTCCTCTGCTAATTCGCAATGGAGAAAATATTATTTGGATGTTATTACTGGGGTTAATAGTTGCATTTATTGGTAGTATTTTTTATGTTCTTGCAATTGGTAAAGTATATAGGTGAACAATATATTATAGATACACTAACTTATTATTCAATTTTACACTAAAATTTTGGAACTTGGAAATTTCGCAACAGAGCCAATTTTATTATGTTAGAATATAAATATAATAAATTTTTTAAGGAAAGTCTTTTAAGTATGACTAATAAAAATCTCGATCATCAATTAATTAATTTAAATTTTCTCGTAACCCTACTTTATATAATAGGAATGTTAGGAGTTGTAGTTACTTCTATTTATCATTTGTTTTTTGAGAAATTTCAAGTTGGCATCTCTCCAACAATGTTTTTAGCTTTTATATTTCTATGTTTCATTCTAAGTGCAGTGATAATAGCTAAGTTTTCTAAAGATACTAAGTCTAACTCAACTAATACTATTATTTTAGGTGCTTTTAGTATAGCTATAGTATTTATTTTATTCATTCTAACCACAGTAAGCAAATAAAATAAACATATATCTTATATGACCTCCAAAATTTAAACTTTTGGAGGTTTTTTATTATGATATTAAGTCAAGTTCTTAAATTCGGAATAGTAATGCATTAATCAAGATATAATCAGTTAGGACTTTTATACTATATTTGAAAAGTTTATCAATACTTGTATTTAGTTTAAAATTTTAAAAAAAGCAATTGAAGACAGTAAATATGAATCATTTTAAAGGTAAAAAAATTCCAATCAACTTTAACCAATTCACTTTCAAAATATCACCTCCATTTTTAAGAACTATTATATCAATAAACAGAAAAACAACCCCTGTAATATGAACTAAAGATTATAGGGGGTGTTTTAATGGTATTTCCTAGGGGCCATTATATAATTATAGACCCTGAGCTAAGGAATGTACTGATGTTTTCTAGTATAGTCCCTAGTCTGGCATCCCAAACAACTTTTCGTTTATACCCTTATCATGTGACCATTTAATCAACATATCAATTGTCAGAGGATATATGGCTATCTTTGAATATTCTAACTCTCATACTGTGAAGGAAGCCGCTGAAGCTATTAAATTATTGAAAGGAACAGCCTTTTAATAAGTCAACAAAGAAATTCTGCTTTAAATCATATTGGGGTATCACAAATACTTTACAAATATGTTTTGCGTCGCAGCAAAAACCAGCAAATTAGGCTTAGTATAACAGAGATAATCAGCACAGCAAAAACACCATAAGAAGATTTTTCAAACGGGCCATCGACATTGACTCCCCAAAAACCAAAAATGATTGCTGGAATAGTCAAAACGATTGATATCTCTGTTAGAGTTTTCATAATCATGTTTAGCTGATACGAAATCATATTGTTTATCATATTTTCCAAATGATCCAAATATTGACTGTAACCTAAAATAATTCTATCCATTGTGTCGCTTGTATTGTATATCTCATCAATTATTTTTTGGGTGGTAAAATCAATATCATTAATAGTTGTAAAATTTTTTTTAATGAAATCCAGCGCTTTGTGATTAGCGCCATAGGTTGTTGACAAAGCTATCATGTATTTTTGAAGAGTCAATAAATCACCAAACGTTGGTCTGAGTGAACCGGACGTTGATATTTCTGAGTCTAAATCATCAATTTTTTCCTTGACTCCACGAAGGTCGTCAAGCATCACATGGAAATCTTTTTGCATGATCTTTAAAAGTACTTCCTGCATGAAATTATCGACATCATGTAAAACCATATTGGATAAGAGTTCGGGAATGAATTTTAATTTTTGTTTTGTAAAAATTATCAACTTATTTTTAAATACCAAGAAAACAACAGATGTCGTCAGATTATCTAGATGCCCACCTTCATGTATCTCGGGAAACAAAAAACTTACGAGCAAACTTTTTTCATCGTTCTGATCTATCATCGTGTCATATGCAACTCGATCATCAAACGTTAGTATATTGTCTATGTTAAAGTCAGATTTATGTTCAAAAGATTCGATATATTCTCGTTCGTCACCATACACATAAACAACAGACGAATTTTTGATATTTGATTCTGACGAAACTAATAATGTATTTTTTGTTAAAGAATAAGTTTTCAGCATTGTAATCCTCCTGCTTTATATTTTTCTCAAAAATAAATGCGTAATTGTTGTGGAATAAATACGTTATCAGTTTTAAAAACATTTTGTCTTATGTATGATAACCTGCTAAAAATTTTATCTCGCACATTATCTAGACAATCTCGTCTCCAGCTTCTAATGTATTATCTAATTTATAATTATAGACCCTAAACAAACATCTTTTGTAAAAAGCCTTTTTTCTGTTCTTTTAACAAATCTAACTTACGTTGATGAAGAGCGATAGTGTTGTCTAACTGTTTGAAAAATGATCCAATTTTTTTCTGTTCCGTACTTTTAGGAACTTGGATAGGAAATTTCTTCAACTCCGTCTCAGTCATTGTAGGAATTGCACCACCGATTTTTATTGTGTTAATTCGTTTTAAAATATTGTAACTTGTTAAAATGACCGACAGAAAATATTCATCTAATTCATTACTACGTATGATAACGATCTGAGGATTCACAGTTGCGTGATAATTAATACTTTGAACCAATGCACTTTTTCCTAAAGTTGAACCTGTTTTAACAAATAAAATATCAGAATTTTTTACCATGATTTCTGGAGATTCTCTATATTTTTGTTTTGTGATATATGTATCACTTCGCTTTCTGTAAAGTCTATTGTTCACGATATTAGTTGGACTATATGCTAGAACTCCTGTTTCCTTTGTAACAATATCAGCTTGTGTGTACCCACGAAAACCAATCCTTCCGTTTATTTTAACTTCGTCCCCCAACTTACGCTCTTCCCAATCGTCAGCAAACCCCGCAAATCGCAATTCAGGAACTTTTTCCCCATTTTTGGGGAACATTTTTTGTAAGTATCCTTTTTTCTGTTCTTTCAACAAATCTAACTTACGCTGATGAAGAGCGATAGTGTCGTCTAATTGTTCAAAGAACATCCCTATCTTATTTTGTTCAATGGTACTAGGGATACTAATATCTGTATCTAAAATGTTTTTATTATATAGCCGTTTAATCGTACTTCCTTCTAATCCTTGCCACTTAACAATCGAATAAAACTGCTTTAAAAACTTATTATTCAAGCGATCATCATGCTTTAACCAAACTATATTGCTATCTTGAAAATATTCATCTTTCCCTTGATATACAACAGTTCTACCTATGCTTCCAGAAGCAGATATTAAAATATCCCCTATTTCTGGATATGGATATTTCAATTTATATTCTTCAAACAATTCACGAGAGATAAAAGCATCTGGTTTGCTTCCAAAAGTACCGATTTTAAAAAATGGGACTTCTTCGTTTTCTGAAGTTTGATCTTTGAAAATCCTTCTATTCATCGCTACAGAACCTAATTCCCCTAACTTACGTTCTTCCCAATCATCCGTAAAACCTTCAAACCTTAATTGTGGACTTTTTTTACTCATCATGCCCACCTCTCAAAAGAAGACGCATCGATTCAATCAAGGCTTGATTCTCTTCACTTTCTGAAAAATTGTCAATCAACGATAAGAGCACTTGCTCTTGTTGAACTAATTCTTCATTGACCTTAAGGAGATTGGTATTCACTGCAACCAAATCAACCGGTTCTTCTTCCTCAAAGGTATCTACATAACGAGGGATATTTAAGTTAAAGTCATTTTCTTGGATCTCATCAAAACTTGCAACATGAGCATATCTTTCAATATCTTCTCGCTTTTTGTAGATAGAAACAATTTTATCAATATGTTCATCCAACAGAACATTTTGATTTTTTTGTTTTTCAAAGTCTTGAGAAGCATCGATAAATAAGACATCACGACGAGAGCGGTTTTTCTTCAAAATAATAACCGTTGTCGGGATACTGGTCCCAAAAAAGATATTGGCCGGCAAGCCAATGACCGCATCAATGGCTCCCATTTCTAAAAGGGCTTGACGAATGGTTCCTTCTGCGGCTCCTCTAAAGAGAACGCCATGCGGCAGGACAATCCCCATTGTTCCCGATTCTTTCAAATGGTAAAAACCGTGAAGGAGAAAGGCAAAATCCGCTTTAGATTTAGGCGCTAATTTTCCAAAACGCTCAAAGCGAGGGTCAGAGAAAAATTTATCTGCCGCTGACCATTTTGCTGAGTAAGGAGGGTTCATCACCACAGCATCAAACTGATAAGGCTCTTCTGACGGCCAATCAGCGTCTAAAGTGTCCCCGTTATTCAGGTTCATGCGTTCTTTATCCACCCCATGAAGAATTAAGTTCATACGTGCCAAGTTAAAGGTCGTCGTATTTAGCTCTTGGCCATGATAATGGACTTGATTTGGATTGATGAGATAGCGACGGATATTAAGCATCAAAGAACCTGACCCCATCGCAGGATCGTAAATATGAAAAGGCGCACGGGTTTCTTGTCCGATCGACGTAATTTCTGACATGATGCGTGAAACAGCTTGAGGGGTGTAAAACTCTCCTGCTTTTTTACCTGCACCTGCCGCAAACATCCCGATTAAATACTCATAAGCGTCCCCAATCACATCGCCATTGTGTTCAAATAAGTCAATCTCATCTAAAGCACGCAAGACCTCAGTAATCGTCACATTACGTTGTTGTGCATTTGAGCCTAATTTTGTGGAGTTTAAATCAATATCCGCAAACAATCCACTGAATTCTTCTCCTTGACGTTCCAACTCATTAAAACCTGCTTGTAAGTCGGTCAAGTTAAATTCATAGTTATCAGCTTTGAGGCGGTAGTGATAAAACAATTGATCGGGTTGGATAAAGTAACCTTGTTTGGGTTGGATATTTTCGATTAAATCATCTTTGTCTTCTTCGTACCACTCCATGAATCCTGCATACTGAGTGGAACGTTCTGGGAAGGTATCTGTTTTGCCATTTTCTTGTTCATAAACTTCTCTAAGCTGCGCATCAGACAAGTACTTATAGAAAATTAATCCCAGTAAGTAGTTTTTATACTCACTTGCATCCATCTTCCCACGTAAGATATCCGCAGAAGCCCATAGTTGTTGATTTAAACCTGTCGCCATTATAATTCTTCTTTCCATTTTTGAAGTTGTTCAAAGTTTTGTTGTAGTCGTTCTTCTAAAACTTTTGTTCTTCTTCTGTATTTTTCACCCGTTTTGGCTTCAAACTCTTCTTTACTAAGAGTCATCGAATCCAGTAAATGAGTTAAATAAGGGATCGTTTTCTTATCGCCTTGATATTCATTCATTGCAGACTGTAAAAAGTCGAAGGATAATCCAAATTCTTCGGCTTCTTTTTGAAGTTGTCTTTGAATTTCATTTTGAATCGAAGTCTCTTTTAATTGAGCCACATCGATCTCTTCAGTCGTATTGACGAGTTGATCTTTCAAGGTGTGATACATCTGTTGGATTCGAGGATCCTTTTGTTGGATTTCTTTTTCAAATTTTTCAACGGCCCCTGCTTCGTTTAATTGAATCGCTTTCAAAAGTTGATTAATATAAAAACTATCCACGACGTCTTTATGTGTCGCATTGAGCTGCGAAGAAAAAGCAATCTCTTGTAAAAGCTTCTCGAAGTCTTCCTCAGGATGCTCCTCATCCTCGATCATTTCTTTAATCTTTGTTTTAACATTTTCCGTTTTACCTTGATATTGTGGCATCTGCTCCACTACTTCTGAAAATGCTTCAAATTCCTCTTCGTATTGATCATAGCTTCGGAGCGCTTTATAACTCTTTTCTAGCTTTTGATAAGCACTCACTTGCGCAATCATCGTTTTAAGATCATTGAGATTATCCGATAGGTCGGCTTCGCTTTGTTTATAAAGTGTTGAACATTCGATAAATTCTTTTTTGACTTCTTCATATTCTCTTGGAATCAGTTGATCAAAGTTTTGATTTTCATTTGAGAATAGACGAAACGTGTTTTGCACATTTTCTTTCATGGTGAAGGGTTTTCTAAAAGAGACAATCAACCCAGAATCTTTTCCTGTATAAATACGGTTGGTTCTTGAGAACGCTTGAAGGAGCTTTTGATAGTTCATTTCTCGATCAATATATAAGGTTTGAATCGTTGGAGAATCAAAGCCTGTCAATAAACGATCGACAACAATAACAAAATCTAGCCACTGACCATCCGATTGATATTGCTTTTCCTTACGGGCCAACCGTTTATTAATATTTTGATTGTAGAGTTTCTCATCTTGATAAGGAGAGACATCAAACTGTTTCGAATACTCTTTCATGATCTCTACTAATTCATCGTCTTGTTCATTTTTTTCTAATTGATCCGGATTGGTTGAGAAGGTAATAGCTACTCTTGGGAAAGCTTTATCAATCAGTTGATGACGTTCATCAAATTGTCGCCCATTCAAGAGTGTCCCATTATCTTTCATTTCCTTTAAAATCCGGTAAATATGTTTGGCTTGGGCAATCGAGTGAGTGGTAAGAATGGCTGACATCGTAGGAAAACCATTCTGTACCTTGAACTTTTTGATCACACTTCTCCGATTAAAGATTTTTTGTAACATGGTACGAATATGTTCATCTGTTTCATAAAGTTCCGTAGGCAACAATTTTTCTTGTTGTAAGACATCGTCTGGTAACTTTCCTTTATTGAGTTGGGTGACAATTACCTCTTGATCCTCTTCTGAAATCAGTGAATGATACTCGACTTGAAAGCCTAAAACAGCGCCATCATCCATAGCGTTTTTGGTTGTATAGGAGTGAAGGAGTGGCCCGTATTGCTGGCTCGTCGTTCTGGCAAAGGTTCCATTTTCTTGCTTTTTATTTTGGTCAAAAATAGGCGTCCCCGTTAATCCAAACCAGGTTGAATTGGGTAATATTTTCTTAATCCGCTTCATTTCCTCATCACTAACCGCACGATGAGCCTCATCAACAATAAAAACAATATGTTCTTGCCGTAGCTTCTCAAATTGATTGGAGCCTTTTTCTTCACTCTCTTGTTGGGCACTCCGCATAGCCGCAGAGAGTTTTTGAATCGTGGTCACTAAAATCGTATTATTATTTTTTGATGAAAGGAGGTTTCGAGCCAACTGTTTTTGATTTTTGATCCCAACAATCAAAGTATTGGCTACCGAATTTCCGGTCGTTTGTCCGGTATGATATTCCGAGGCAAACTTCGTAAACTCATCCTGCGTTTGAGCATCTAAGTCTGTTCTATCAACAACCATGACCGTACGATCGACACCGATCGCATTTTGAGCTAATAATTTCGTTGCGACAAAACTGGTAATGGTCTTTCCTGAACCTGTCGCATGCCAAATAAATCCTCCTTCATGCTGTGCTGCTTTTTGACGAATCTTACGAATAGCATGAATTTGGTAAGGTCTTAAAGCCATGAGGAATTTTTGATTTTTTTGATCATCGACGAGAATGGTATATTGGCTAATCAATTCATGGGCATCGGGTATCCGCAAAACTATACGAGTAAAATCAAACAAATCGGAAACCGTTTGATTGTCTTCAGTCCGCCAATTAAATAAAAACTTCTTCATCCTAGCATAGGCTTCAGCGGTATCTTCACTAGGTCTTGCAAAGTATCGGGTATCGACTTTATTTGAAATCACCATGATTTGAGTAGTTGCGTAAATCCCTTTAAAAAATCCATCTTCTGCATAACGCTGAATTTGATAATAAGCTTGCATAAAACCGTCTTTAGCGGACTCTTTTTTGAGCTCAATATGAATGATTGGGAGCCCATTAATCAGCAAACTCACATCTCCACGATCTAGTCTAGAGGAATCTGGGACCACTTGGTGAACCACCTCATAAGAAGAAGTTCCTCCTGAGATATCCTTATTTCTAAAGGCTTCTAAAGTCACTTTTTTCCCATCTTCTCGCTCTAATAAAACTTGAGCCACCCCGTTTTCTCCTCTAAGCCATTGAGAAGCTAAAAAAGGTGTTCCGGTCAAACGTGAAAACTCGACTTTGACTTGCTTAAATTCTTTGTCCGTTAATAGTTGTTCTTCCAAGACTGCTAAATTTATTCGGTTCAAATGGCTTCTAAAGTTTTGCCAAAGTGCTTCTTCCGACTTCAAGTCCGGACGATAAGTCCACTGATTTTCTTTCTCACTTAAGATCTGTATGAACTGGTTTTCAATCATTTGTTCCGAATGACTCATTTGATCCCCCTCATTTCCATAGTTGCCACCATTTTTTAGATTCTGTTTTTACCGGCTCTTTTTCTTTTGCCTTGTTTCGTTCTTCTTCTGATAACTTCAATTGAGCTTTCAGTCGTTCAATTTCTTCCTGTGCCTCACCCCTTATAGACGAGCCATCTTTCATATCCTCCTGAGGCATTTTAAGAGCTTTCAATTCATTGATTTCTGATTTATATTCTTCTAGCAATTTTTTATCCTGCAAAGCTAGGCGTTGTTGCTGGTCTAATAGCTTATGAAGGTCTTTTTTTTCTGATTGGAGTTCGGACACTAGATTCCTTAAAAATAAAATCTCTTCATTCCCCTCTGGATTGTCATCAACTGAATTATTCACGTTGTCGTCAACAAAAACTTTTTGTTGACGTTTTTTAGTTGACGTTTTGTTAAAAAAAGCATTCTTAATAACTTTTTGACCATCAACGTCAACGTAAACGGTATTTCCTTTTTTTGACGTAAATTGACGTAAATCTATTGACGATTCTTTTTTTATTTTTTGCCATACAGCTTGCTTTGAAACACCTATTTCATCCGCAAGCTCTTTGATTGTCTTTAACTTTTCACTCATCATAAGTCCTGCCTTTTAACCGTGGGTAGGTATTGCTCGATTGCTTTTTTGAGATACTTAGTGATATTTTTCTTTGAGTAGTCTTCTCGCTTGGCTCTCACATAAGACAAGTGGTCTTTGACCCCATTCAAACCTCGTAAGTCTTTCAGTTCGTCATAGAGAGGGTACACGTGTGCTTGTAAGCCTGAAAGAATTTTAGTATCCGTCAAGTCTAGATAAGACAATAAGAAATGTTCCATAAGCAGCTTGGTATACGGACTTTTTAGGGCTTGTACCGTCAGCATGTCTTCGGTTTCTGCTTTACGTGCTTTATCTTCTTGGTAGACTTTATCTTCCAACTTGTAGCTGTTATCGTCTGCTCGACGTTTTTTCGTAATATGAAAGACGATAGAATCAATCGAGCGCCCCTTTTTGACTTTGTCATACGTCACGGTAAAAGAAGTATGATCATTGATTTCTTCCAAAGGTTTTTTTAATATCCATTTTTCTAAATCTGCAAAAAGTTTATATTCATTGACTATATCCGTCATTTCTCGTAATTCTCGGATTGAAATTGAAGGATTGCGGTAGGCTTCCACTTGTTCTTCTCTCCGTCCACCCTTATAACTATAATGCTCGTATTGGTTATAATTCATGGATAACCAACGATACAAGATGATAGAATGTTTACTATTGAGTTCTGAAATATCGGACAAGGCATGTTGTGTGAAATTCTTTTTAAGATTGATTAGATAAGGCATGATTTCAGGACTAAATCGAATAGTAACTTCATCATGATAATCGGTCCACTTTACATAGGGAATAGGGACGATATTTTCAAACTCAAACCCATGTTCTTTTTTTTCTTTAATTTTGAAAAAAGCTTGTTTCTGCATATTCTCAACTGCCTGCTTGAAACGACTATGTTTGTCATTATCAGAAACTTTAAAAAACGTAAAAAGTTCTTCTTTTGAGAGATAGACTGTATGATCTTTAGGCGGTTCTTCGGTATCAATGCACGATACGGCTAACTCAAACATTTTGAGTGGGGTTTTATCCATTTTGGCAATGCTGGTAATTAAAGAATTATGCTCCACTACTTTTCGTTTTGATAATTCGTTCAAGATTTGCACCTGCTTCTGATTTTGTTCATTTTTTGGTATACTAGACATAGAAATACGCTCCTTTGAGTGTTTTTAGATACGCATGAAGATTCTCTCGACGAAAAGTGTTTCTTCATGCTTTTATTATACCATAATACATGGAGAAGATAATAGACATTCTCCATGTATAAACAGTTTTTTCTCCATATATAAACAGTTTTTTCTCCATATATAAACAGTTTTTTCTCCACATATTATTCTTTAACCCCTTGAAAACACTCACTTTTTTTTGACGCAAAAGAAGAAAAGATTAAAATATATATGATAAATTAATATAGGCTTCGCCTTTTTTTATTTTTTTCAAAAATTTAAAATCAAAAGTCAAAATCATCCCGTAAGCAAACAGACTAATCAATATAGAATTTGATCAGTCTGTTTGTATCGGTTATTTATAAATCTTCTGTTTTTATTTCATAATAGCCCTCGTAATAATAACTCGCATCAATTCCTTTAAAGAATTGTTCTTTTCCTAAATCATCGGTTAAAGCCTTTTGAATCAAATATTTTAATTCATTGGTGCTGACTGTACTACGGATCATGGCATTTAAATATTCATCCTTATCAATTTGATTCCAATCGACGATTTTGTGTAGTTTATTTTTAAGAATTAAATCCAACCAGATACGAGTGGCTCGTCCATTGCCTTCCCTAAAAGGATGCGCCACATTCATATCCGAGTACTTATCAATAATTTCATCAAATGTTTCTTGAGGTAATTTATCAATATATTCAAGTGTTTGCGCTAAAAAAATACGTGGCGCAAATTGAAAGTTTCCTTTCGCAATATTCACTTCTCGAATTTTTCCTGCAAAGTCGTAAATATCTTGGAATAAAAACTGATGAATATCAGATAAGCCTTGAAACGTCCCAATTTCCAGATCCTCTATTTTGCCAGACTCAAACAATTCTTTGGCTCTTTTTTTCGTTAAGATTTCTTCTTGTTTAGCTAATTCTGCTGAATTTGTTAAACCTAATTTATTGTCTAAAACCAAAATATCCCCTCACTCTCTATTTTTTTGGAAAGATCCTTTTGAAAATTTTTGGACGTTGATCAAACCATGTTGAAGCGGTATACATTAATCGAAAACTGCCATAAATTCCAGCACCGATTAAACCAAAACCACCTAATCCAAGAACGACTGCCCCATAAGGATGTTTAGGCTGTATTTCCATCACTGTGTCATACAAAATATGCAAACCCCAACCATCCCAGATACCTTTATAAATCCATCGTCCGATGAGAATACCGACAACTAAGAAACAGAACAGGCAGACAATATTCGCAATCAGAATACCGTAACGTTCGACAATCTCACGTTTGCGATCTGCTTTTATCTGCTCTTTTTGTTCATTCAGTTCTTTTTTCAAAGCGAGTAATGCTTGTTTTTCAACTTGAATGTCTTTCAGTATGGTCGCTTTTAAGTTTTCTGCCTCTAAACGATGGAGTTGTTCTTGAATGGCAGACTCCATTTTTTGATTCGCAACAGCTTCTATTTTTTCTTGGTAGTCCCGAAAGTCTTTATTAACTTCTTGACGGACTAAGAGGTCTAGTTCTGGAACGTGACTGAAATCAATTTTGCCATTTTTATAAGCATTTAATACTTGAACAACGAGTTGTTCATCTTTATTCATCGACTCATCCCCCGATCATGATCTTTTGTTGGTTTCTTTTCGGACTGTACGTCTCTATTCGCTTGTTTTTCTAGGCTTTTCTGTTGTTCTTGCTCGTAATTTTTCATGTCCTTTGAAAAGCGACGTTCAAAATCATCGAGGATTTTCTCTTTTGTTTGCTTTAATTTTCTTGTAACGCGTTGAGTAAGTTCTGGTACTCGTCCTGCAAACTGTTTGATTGTGTCAATAAATCGATTAATTTTTGATTCTCGCTTGAGAGCTTCTGATTTTCTTGGTTCAATTGCTTGTTCAAGGCTAACAATTTCTGATTCTCTTTGTTGAGTGTCTCGCTCAAGCGGAGTAATCGCTGGTTCTCGTTGTTCAACAGCGCTAAATTCGTTTTGTCTTGCTCGGTTTTCCAACTCATGTAAAATGGTCTCCCTTCCAAAATCAGAACCCAATCGGGTCTCTCGTGCTCGTCTTTGCTTATTATTGGCGTCTAAAAAGGCGTATGAGAACGTTTGGCCTCTTTCTGATAGAATTACACCATTATCGGATAAGCGCTCTTTAAACGTCTCATATGAGCTCACAGAGACATCTTGAAGCGATTTATTGATTCTTTCTCTCAAATCATCCATGTAAGAATACTCATTTTTGGCGATTAGTTCTTTTTCTGTCTCTGTTTGGCGCTCTTTTGGTGGCTCTAAAATGTGCCAGTTTTCTCGAGAAGCGAGTCGATCATTCATTTCTCGTGCTCGTTGAACGCTTTCTCCTTTTTGTTCTCTTAATTTCTTTCCTGTCTCTAAATTGACCTTATTGACAATGATGTGGTTGTGTAAGACGTGATTTTTTCCGTCTAAATGCGTATACACAGCACTTTGATGGTTAGGATAGAGATTTTCTGCTAATTCAACGCCTAAATCGTTGGCTTTTTGCCAGTCCTTTTGTACTTTCGGATTCAGTTCATCTAAGGCGAAAGATTGGGTAATACGCAAGACCTGATTGGATTCTTTGGTTTGGTTATGAAGTTGTCGAATGACATCAAATTGTTCTTTGGCGATAAAGGGATCAATCCCGTTGGTTCCACCCACGGCAACTGCCCGACAATTTGTCAGCTCCACAGGACGTTCCAATTGATGGTCTTGTAGCCACTGTTCAGTTTTTTCATGCATGGGTCTGTCTTGCCCTAAAGCATAATTAAGGGCGCTCGCTGCACTTGCGCCATTGCTTATTTTTGCAATTGTTGCCATAACTCTTGATACCCCTTTTGAGCTTGAGCGAGTACTCCGTATGTATAGCGTAAAGCCTCGATCAGCTCTTTATCTTGGTTGTCCATCCGATCGAATTGATTGAGTTTCTTGGCGATTTGATTTAAATTGGTTCCTTGTTTTGAGAGTTCTAATAATAAAGATTTCGCTTGGTCATGTTCGAGATAAGGTTTTTTTAAATGAGATTTTTGTGCTAATTTTTTCGCATAAAGATTCGGAGAGAGTCCATATGTTTCTCCTGAAATTTTCAGCTTATTGTATTGTTCTTCAGACAATCTAAATTGAATGTACTTTGTTTGATTTTGTGATACATTTTTCTGATCCATAAATAGCCTCCTCAAAGATAAAATGCCCCAGCGCTCATTCCTCAATCGCCCTTTATCATTGATTTTGTAATAAGCATTGCGCCCTATTCGGTTACAATCATTATAACAAAATAGACCATATAAAACCATAAATACTGCAAGCTATCACATTGTAATACAAATCACTTCGTTCTTGTATTACAATGTGGCTTGAAAAGGGGGAAGTTTCACTTTCCCCTTTTATCCCCTTTGGATTGTGTCGATTTGCTTTACGCAAACGCCACCTACCCATTTTATAAAAATAAAATGGGCAAAAAATCTTTCTTTTTGTCATACAAAAAGAAGAAAAAAAAGAGACGATTTTCTTCTTCCGAAATCGTCCCTCTTTTTTCTAAAACCATGGATGAACGAACAAAAAATCTCTCGTATTTTGTTTGTTCATCCACTAAAAATATGCGAACAGTATGGCTTCATTCAATCCTGTTCTTACAAGTCAAAAGCATTGAATCGTCCTTGGACGATTCAACTAAAAAAGTAGTCGTTTTTTGGACGACTACTAAGTTCTAAACATTCATTACCCAAAATCAATTTGGTCTAACATCGTTTCTCGACTAGCTTGATCTAATCCAAGATATGTTAAAGTCATGGCTTCGCTTGAATGGTTTAATAAATGCATGACTAAACCAATATTATAATTCGACTGCGTATAAACACGATAAGCGCCTGTTTTACGCATGGTATGCGTCCCTAGATAGTTGATTCCTAAAAGATCACCAACACGTGCCATGGAGCTATACTATAAAAGTGGACAGAAAATTGGGTGTTATAATCTGTCTATTAAGACACAAAAATGAAAGGACTTTTATGTCAGTTTTTAAACGTTACGACGAGGATTTCAAACAATCGCTTGTTAATCTCTATCAAACTGGTAAAACACAAACTGAACTCTGTAAAGATTATGGGGTATCTTCTTCTGCACTTGCAAAATGGATTAAGCAGTACTCTCAAGTGCGTCTTGAAGATAATACGGTGTTGACTGCTAAACAGATTCAAAAATTACAAAAAAGGAATGCCCAACTAGAGGAAGAAAATCTGATCTTAAAAAAAGCGAGTGCCATATTCATGCAAAACTCCAAGTAAGATTGAAAGCCATCTATCGACTCAGATTTGAACACACGACAGTTATGCTCTGTCGTGTTTTACATGTCAATCGTTCCACCTACTATAACTTCATAAACAAGAGGCCTTCGAAGCGTGAAGTAGAAAATCAACGCTTGAGAAAATTACTCCTTGAGATTTATATGAAAGCCAAGAAAAGAATTGGAACGAGAGCTTTTAAAATCATTCTCCTGCGTGATTATGGCGTTAATATTTCTGAAGGCCGTATCTTAAGACTTCTCAAGTCTATGACACTCCCTAAAATGTCAACCATCAAACCTCGTTTTAAATCAAAGAAAGCTCCTGTATTTTCTTCTGATAATCTGCTTAAACAAGAATTTAACCCGAACTCCCCAAGTCAAGTTTGGACAACAGATTTCACTTATATCTCTATAGGACCTAAACGACATGTTTATCTCTGTGCTATTCTTGACCTCTACTCAAGGAAATGTATTGCGTGGAAAGTAAGTGATCGAATTGATGCCAAACTCGCCTGTGACACCTTAGAGATAGCTATAAATAAGAGGAAGCCTAAGGAACCAATTATCTTTCATTCGGATCAAGGAAGCCAATTTAAATCAGCTTCCTTTAGAAAGTTATTAGATGAGCATCAATTGCTTGCTTCTTACTCCAAGCCTGGATATCCTTATGATAATGCCGTCACTGAGGTCTTTTTCAAGTATCTTAAACAACGAGAAATTAATCGCAGAACTTATCACTCCATTCAAGAAGTTCAACTCTCTTGCTTTGAATACATCGAACAATTTTATAACAATTATAATCCTCATTCCGCCAACAAGGGTTTAACTCCAAATCAGAAAGAAGAAAATTATTTTAAGAAAATATAGCTCATTTTGTGTCTAAATATTTGACATTGATCCAGTGTACAATTGATTCATTCCGATACAAATGAAATGAAGGCAAATAATATTAAATTAGGCGATGTTTATTTTTTTTTAGGTTTGCCTAATATTTTGCTTTAATTTTATAAAAAAGAGGTGTATACTTATAATATTCTTAAAGGAAGGTGGAAATATTTTGAAAGATACAACAAGTCAGTCTGGTAAAGAGCACAAACCTCGATTAATTCAGCATGCGAATGGTCCCTCTTTAGAGGAAATTAACGGAACTGTCGAGGTACCCAAAGGCAAAGGCTTTTGGAAAACCCTGTTCGCCTATTCTGGACCGGGAGCATTAGTTGCTGTGGGATATATGGATCCAGGCAACTGGTCTACTTCGATTACGGGTGGGCAAAACTTCCAGTATTTATTAATGTCGGTCATTTTAATGTCTAGTTTAATTGCAATGCTATTACAGTATATGGCTGCTAAATTGGGAATTGTTAGTCAAATGGATTTAGCTCAAGCAATTCGAGCGAGAACGAGTAAAAAACTAGGAATCATTTTATGGATTTTAACGGAATTAGCGATTATGGCAACAGATATTGCGGAAGTAATTGGCGCATCAATTGCTCTTTATTTACTTTTTAATATTCCGCTTGTCGTCGCAGTCTTTATTACGGTATTTGATGTTTTATTATTATTGTTGTTAACGAAAGTTGGTTTTAGAAAAATTGAAGCAATAGTTGTCTGTTTGATTTTTGTAATTCTTTTTGTGTTTGTTTATCAAGTAGCGTTGTCTGATCCTAATTGGGGGGATGTACTTAAAGGATTGGTTCCGACTGGTGAAACGTTCTCCTCTACACATTCAATTGGTGGTCAAACGCCTTTAACTGGTGCATTAGGAATTATTGGTGCAACCGTTATGCCTCATAATTTATATCTACATTCGGCTGTGTCTCAGACTCGAAAGATAAATCGTACGGATGAAGATGAAATCGCCAATGCTGTACGATTTTCAACATGGGATTCTAACATTCAATTGACTCTCGCTTTTTTTGTTAACTCCTTATTGCTCATAATGGGAGTTGCTGTTTTTAAAACAGGGGCAGTGAAAGATCCATCATTCTTTGGGTTGTATGAGGCTTTATCAAATTCGGATACATTGAGTAACGGAATTTTAATCACCGTTGCAAAATCAGGTCTTCTTTCTACATTATTCGCAGTCGCGTTACTAGCTTCTGGACAAAATTCAACGATTACCGGAACTTTAACTGGACAAGTAATTATGGAGGGATTCATTCATATGAGAATGCCAATTTGGCTAAGACGTTTAATTACGCGTTTGATTTCAGTTATCCCAGTGTTAATCTGTGTAATTATTACAAGCAGGCAAGGAACGATTCGGGAGCACACAGCGTTAAATACACTAATGATTAATTCACAAGTCTTCTTAGCTTTTGCGTTACCATTTTCGATGGTACCATTATTAATGATGACCAATAGTGAGGTGGAAATGGGAAGCCGGTTTAGAAATTCGATAGTTATTCGGATACTAGGATGGGGTTCAGTAATTGGATTGACATATTTAAATTTGATTGGATTGCCCGGCCAAATTGAAGGTTTTTTTGGTGAAAAGGTGACATCAACCCAACTTGTAATAGCTGATTCTATTGCTTATGTCATTATCGTCGCAGTATTACTACTGTTAGCGTGGACAATTATTGAACTGTATAAAGGAAATAAAAAATATAATCAATTAATTAATGAAAGGTAAGATGCACTATGGAAGGATTTGATGAATTTAAAAATATTTTAGTTGGGGTAGATGAATCAGAAGGAGCTCAAAAAGCCTTTCAATATGCTGTAAAGCAAGCGAGTAAAACTGGAGCCGCATTACTGATTGCCTCAATTTTAGAAATTGAAGAGCTGAATGTTTATGAAGCGTTAGACCCTGAGTACTTGAGCCAGAAACAAAGTCAATTGTCACTTAATTTAGAAAAGTACAAACAATATGCAGAAAATAGCGGTGTAAAAAACATTCAGCTGTACAGTGGAGAAGGTGATCCGGCCGAGGAAATTACTAAGACGATTTTGCCAGCAACATCTGCAGATATCTTAATCATTGGATCGCGATCAATGCATGGAATTAAAGGATATTTTGGTTCGCATGCTACTTATATGGTTAAAAATTCTCCAATCTCAATTACAGTT
This sequence comes from Lactococcus sp. FSL K6-0773, assembly GCF_038006485.1. Classification (NCBI taxonomy): domain Bacteria; kingdom Bacillati; phylum Bacillota; class Bacilli; order Lactobacillales; family Streptococcaceae; genus Lactococcus; species Lactococcus sp. FSL K6-0773. The sequence continues at coordinate 20,081 of NZ_JBBOVF010000004.1, forward strand.
ATTAAGTAAATATTGCAGATAATATGTATTTGGGTCAATATCTTGGACAAATTGGTTCTGTTGCGAAGTTTGAAAATCAAACGCGTTCTCTCTGAACTCCAAATATCTTAGGCTGTTATTCCCATTAATACCTTGATTTCAGTAGACACCGAAAAGCCGAAGAGCGTTCCATTTCTTCGGTTCTTTTTATATATTCCTCGAATGATCTCCACGCCCTTAATCGTGGAAGAGGCTGTACGGAGACTTTAATAAAATTTATTTCGTCGTTTAATAGGTCGATGGTCTTGTTCTATTAAATTGTTAAGATACTTCACAGTTCGGTGCTCTGTCTTAGTATATAAACCCACACTCTGTAACTTTCAAAAGGCGGAGCCAAGAGAAGGTGCTTTATCTGTTACGATGACTCTATGTTGACCAAACTGTTTATGAATACTTTTTAAGAAAACATAGGCTGCTTGCATATCCCGTTTCTTTCGTAACCAAATATCTAAGGTTAAACGGTTCTGTTGCAAAGTTTTCCAAAAAATCAACAAAAAAAGCGCTAAATTAGCGCTTTTACTTATGTTTAAGGGCTTTAGTATAGCAAAAGTGAGCGACAAGTTCAAGATTCCCTGTTTGCTTTTGTCGCTCCGCTTGTACTCCTCGATTAAAAAAGAGAACATTATTTTCTGAAAGAACGAACGCAGGAAAGGCTTTTCGGATAAAAGACACGAGAATAGCATTTTTTGAACGTTAGATCCTGTTTAAATGAGTGAGTTATAAATTTATCCGATTAAGGGTTGATCGTGCTTAAAACTTAAATTATGAGCTTTTGGAGCTATTCATTTTAAAATAACCTATTGATGATAATAGTATAATGGCTGGTAAAAATTGTATTAGATACCGACTTCTTCCTGCTTCAAATAATGATAAGAATAGAATCCCTCCTAATAAAACAAGTTGAAAAACTAATTCAGTATAGGTAACTTTTTTATATTTTTTAAAGTAAAGGACTAGTCCTAGCACAACAAAAATCCAACTTATTTGCATGTATATCGCATATTTGGGGTAATACGGTCTATGAACATAAATAATATCTCTTATTTTATGACCAATTGTTGATTCAGTAAATTTTGTTTTTACAACATTACTTTCTACTAACACAGCCTCGGTTGTCCAACCAAGAGTACCGTCTTGAACAAAATACTTAAATTTTGTATTTTGATGTTTAATAAGACCTAATATACCATAGTTTTTAATTCTGTTTTTTATATCTTTGTTTAGTTTAGATTCTAGTTGTGTTCTTGTTTGAATTTTTCCATTTTTTTCTGGAATTAGAATTTCAGTAGGTAATTGAGAATGGTTTGCTCCTGTATCTGTTAGTCCTAAATCAATGAAATACATAAAATTCCTGCTATATTTTGTATCATATTCTGTTATTTTTTGATGATGAGCATAATAATTAATTCCGATGATTGTTATTAGTATTCCACTAAACAAAACGACAGTTTTATTGACTAATTTTCTTTTTTTTATTTTTTCAGGCGAAAAGACCAATTGATATATAACAACAATGATTAATGCTATAAGATAAATAACGACAGGTACTCTAATTTTATAAGCAATACTAAAAATTAGACCAATAACAAACCACCAAATTAAATATTTCTTATAAGTATATTTTACAACTAAAAAACAAAGTAAACTTGTGAAGAAAAAGGTAATTGGGTCAGTATAAAAATAAAGGAATTGAGGTTGTAGACCAATCAAAAAAAATGATTCTATAAATACAATTTGCGCTAACTTTTCTCCTTTAAGATATTTACCGATAGAAGTTAATAAGATAATTCCACTGTCTATTAATAAAGCATTCAGTATAGAAAATGACAATATAAGGTATTTAGGGGTAACAATGCTATTTATAATCTTGATTATAATTAGAATAAAAAAATTATTGGGATAGATAGAAAAGTATTTTAGAATTGTTTGTTTCGTATCAGGTATATTAGTACCAACAGTATAAAGGACAGCAGAATCTCCTTGTGCTAAAGCCTGAGCAAATAATGATATAACTACTTGTAAAATAAAAAGAATACCAATAAACCAATACTTATGTCCATAAATAAATTTAAAAGTCTTAAATAATAAGTCTTTAAATTTTTTATTTAAAAAAAATATAAGCAACACTAAAAGAATAGTGACAAACAAAAAAATATATCTTGTGCTACGCAAGTTGTCAGTAAATAAATATTTGAACGTCCAAAAAAGCCAAAATAAAGAGATTAAGCCTAAAAGAATGAATAAAGTTTTTCTTAGTGCATTATCAACATGTTTCATTTATAAAATTTCTTCCTTTTTCTATTTCCAAAATTGAAACCATTTTTTAGATTGAACTTTTTGAAGTTCCATTTTTAAGCTTTCGTTTTCTTTTTCCAGTTCTTTGTTACTTTCAGACCATTCTTTGTTTATTTTTTCGTCTTTCTCAATTTGTTTGTCCTTTTCAGCAAGTTTCGCTTGATTTTGGTCTATCTCATCATTTGCCTTTTCGAGTTCTTTTTTAAGTTGCTCGATTCCTATATTTAATTCTTCTTCTGGCATTTTAAGAGCTTTTAAGTTACTTAATTCTGTTTTATATTCTTCCAAAAGTTTTTTATCCTGTAAGGAAAGTCTTTGTTGCTGGTCTAATAATTGGTGAAGTTTGTCAATCTGCTTATCTTTTTCTTTTATGCTATCAAAAAATACCTCAAAATTTTTTTCTTTTTTTTCGCTTTCTTTTTTTTCATTTTTATCTTTAGTCTTTTTATAAAGGTATTCTTGTCCAAATTCGGTAACATAATTTTTGTTGCCTTTTTTAATAAAAATTTTTTCTTTATTTTCATCATTGACGTAATAATTTAACTTTTGTTTACTAACTCCCAGTTCTTTTGCAAAATCAGAATAACTTTTCTCCATTTAAAAAATATCCTTTCTTTTTCTATAAAATTTTTTTAAAAATTTTTAAAAAAACTTTCAATTTAATTTTATTAAATCTTTTAATAGCTATATTTTATCATATAAAAAACAATAAAAAACTTTTTTAAAAATTTTTAAAAAAGTTTTTTTAAAGTATATCTTTAAATATTTGGTTACTGTTTTAAGAACAATCAGTAGGGGTCACTACAGAATCGACAAATGACGATAACGGTTATTTTTTAACAAACTTTTTATTCTAGTATTCGCCCCAATATTTAGACATTGTTTGTTTACCAACGCCAGGGTTGAAACTATTAGTTGGATCATTTTTCTTATAGTGCTTGATTAAGGCCGGTGCTGCCAAATATAGATGCCCAACATTGTGTTCGGCTGGATAAACAGCGTGACGCTCATCCAAAATTTTAAGCATTTCTTTTTTAAGTTCATGCGCATCGACGCCAGGTTTTAGAATATAATCCTGGTGCATAACGTGATCAAGTAAGTGACCATAATAAATTTTGTGTTCTATTTTGTCTTCAATCTCTTTAGGCAAATGCTCGAACCACTTATAATCATTACTTGCCAACGCGATATCTAGTGGCAAAATGTCAATACTATCCTGTTTTAATTCTTGATATCGAATCGCAACCCCAGCTGTTACATAGCGGTGAGTTGCCGCTTTACTGGTCTCATTGGCATCGGCTTCAAAGTAGTCGCCACTGGCTTTGTCAAAATAAGATTTGAGATACTCTCGCGCTTCTTCAATACCATTACCAGCCATTTTCAATTGTAGGTAATGGTCGTACTTTTCGTAATAATCATCTAACCGCTTTGGCATTTGATTAGGAAATAAATTACTTAATGTTTGAAGCAAACGATCTGGGAAATAAGGTTTGAAAAACGGAATGTGCTTCAAAAAGCGTTCGCCCCATGCTTTTAGCGCAAACATTTGGGGCAAATGACCCGTACCAATTTTTTCAATCACAATTAGTGAGTCTTTACCATATTTCTTGGCCAATTTATAAGCATTTTTATGCATATATTCACCAGAAACAGGCAATTCTTTGAATGTCGTCATAATATGGCGACGAATATCTTCCAACTCATCGGGATTATTCGTTCCAATGTAAAACATTTGTGTTTTTTTATCCATTGGGAATGTATCTAAGCGGACAGCCAATGCCGCAACGTGACCGGACGATCCAGATACTTCATACAATTCTTTAGGATTTGCATTGTATCGAATAGGCTTATCAGATTCAACGTCACGCACAACCTGTTCATGATGGAACATTGAACCATGATGTTCAGTAGCTGGTACTTGATTCAAATCAAAATTGCGGTTCTGCAAATTAGTAATAATCTCTTCGGGCGTTTTGCCCAAATCAATGCCTAAATGGTTAACTAAGTGCATTTCGTCATGTTCATCAATCCAAACATACAATGATAGCTCTGTATAAGCTGGACCTCTTCTGATCAAAGCACCACCAGAATTGTTGTTAATACCACCAATGACCGATGCACCCAAATTAGATGAGCCAATGACTGAATGTGGTTCACGTTTAAGTGGTCGCAATTCATTTTCTAAGTGAAACAGTGTCGTACCGGGGAATGCTAGTACTTGTTCCCCATTATTGATTAACTGTAAATCTTTAATTTTCATGCCGTTCACAACAACTGCAGAACGGTCATAACCTGGGGCTGGTACGGATCCCTCAGTCAAACTAGTGTTGGCTGCTTGCATAATAATGATAATATTGTTATCATGCAAAACATTAAGCACACGCCACATTGCCATTAAAGTGGTTGGAAATACGACTGCAACTGCATCGCCCTTACCTGAGCGGTACCCTTTCCTAAAACGTAAAGATTTTGCTTTGTTAGTAATAACATTTTTTTTACCAACAACATTGACTAGTTCTTCGACTAAGTCCATATTAACTTCTCCCCTCTATAACGTTTGTAAAAAACGTTTTAATCATTACGCTTTCAATGATACGCTTTTTTTGATATTTTGGTTAATAGGTAGATTGTAAAATTAATCCGACGCTGTTCGGACAAAAAAGACCAGCTTCCTTTAAAATGGTGTTTATCACAAACCCATTTTTAGGAGCCGATCTTTTGTCTAGTAGGTTCTGTTGCAAAGTTTTACAAAAAATCTATTTTAGTGTAAAATTGAGAAAAAAGACAGAGAGGACAGAGTAATGAATCATTTTAAAGGCAAACAATTCAAAAAATGACGTCATTATTGTCGCTGTTGGTTACTACCTGCGTTACAATCTAAGCTATCGTGAAGTTCAGGAATTGTTATATGATCGTGGAATAAATGTTTGTCATACTACGATTTATCGTTGGGTGCAAGAGTACAGCAAAGTCCTCTATTATCTTTGGAAGAAGCAAAATAGACAATCCTTCTATTCATGGAAAATGGACGAAACCTATATCAAAATTAAGGGACGTGGGCATTATCTTTATCGTGCAATTGATGCGGACGGCTTAACCTTAGATATCTGGTTACGAAAGAAACGGGATACGCAAGCAGCCTATGCTTTCTTAAAACGACTCCATAAACAGTTTGGTGAGCCGAAAGCAATTGTGACCGATAAAGCACCTTCTCTTGGCTCCGCCTTTAGAAAGTTACAGAGTGTGGGTTTATATCCTAAGACAGAGCACCGAACTGTGAAGTATCTTAACAATTTAATAGAACAAGACCATCGACCTATTAAACGACGAAATAAATTTTATCAAAGTCTCCGTACAGCCTCTTCCACGATTAAGGGCATGGAGACCCTTCGAGGAATATATAAAAAGAACCGAAGAAATGGAACGCTCTTCGGCTTTTCGGTGTCTACTGAAATCAAGGTATTAATGGGAATACCAGCCTAAGATATTTGGAGTTCAGAGAGGGCGCGTTTGATTTTCAAACTTCGCAACAGAACCAAATAGGGTTAATCTCATCAAGAAAAGGAGTTAGAAACAGTTGCGAAAATATATGATCTACCTCAGCAGTTTATTGGTCACATTTATCCTGAGTTATGCGACGATTACTTGGCTGATTATGCCCGTTCTCACTCGCTATCAAAGCCTGGCTAGGTTGATTAACCACTTTGACTATACCGCATTAACTTTAATACTCTTATTAACGCTGATTATCTGGTTGTTTGGCATCCAGTATCACCTCAAACATTTTTCAGTTATTTATCTCTATCTTGCTTTCAGTGTGTATTTATTACTGTTATTCATGGTGCTTTTTACTAAAACAACGGATTTTCAGGCGATATCACTGAATCCTTTTGACTTTATAAAAGCGGATACCAGAACGATTCAAGAGGCAGTGCTAAATATTATCTACTTCATTCCTTTAGGTGGCCTTTACTGTATCAATACTGATTTCAAACAGTTTGTCATTGTCAGTTTGGTCACACTTTTAGGAATTGAAACGATTCAATTTATCTTTTATTTGGGCACATTTGCCATTAGTGATATTATCTTGAATTTTTTGGGTTGTTTGATTGGGTATTATTGTTGTTGGGAGATTAAAAGGCGGTTGAGTTGAGCTAACCCAAAAGTAGCATAAGAATAGACAGGAGATATATCTCGAATGGTATCGAGATATATCTCCTGTCTATTTTTATGAGGATTTCATTCCAAATGTCTTATTTTTTATTTTTTAGCGCCATGATAATGTATAAAATTGTACGCTGATTAACCACTAACATGCCACAAAATAATAGGGCAAGGCATAGATACAAGACTTTACTCGGCAGATAAAATAAACAAAGAATTTGTACCAAAATGATCACAAAATTACTTATAAAAGTTCGCCATTTAATCTGAATCACCACAAATTTTTGCGTATCCTTGACACGAAATAAAAACGTTGTTAAGAATCCAAGCATTGAAGCTAATCCAGCACCATTCAAGCCAAATAATGGAATAAGTAATACTTGTGCAATGACACAAACGATTGCTCCAAATAAAAATGTGATAAATCCTCCTGTAGTTTTTTTAACTACAATATAACTTGTTTCAAAAAAATTTGCAAAGCTAGAAAATAATGCTGAGAGCATGAAAGGTTCTGTTGCGAAGTTTGAAAATCAAACGCGCCCTCTCTGAACTCCAAATATCTTAGGCTGGTATTCCCATTAATACCTTGATTTCAGTAGACACCGAAAAGCCGAAGAGCGTTCCATTTCTTCACATGGTAAAGTGTGGGCTCTGCGAGGCTTGTTTTTGCTAGCGCAAAAATTGACACTTCGTGTCAAAAAACACCTTTTTTTGTGCCAATCACAAAAAAATCCGCCCAAAAAATGGGCGATAATTCACTCAAAAATTTATCAATTTTTTTCGTTCAATAAAGCCAAAACAAAAAAAGAGAGGCTAAGCCACTCTCAAGATCACAATTTAGTTCATTTTAGCAAACGCAACTAACAATCCCTGATCACAGGATTCGAAACCATTCTTTTCATAAAAATATCTAACACCAGAAGCTTCTTCAGTTAAAAGAACTTTTTGACGAACATTTTTGTATTTATTTAATATTCTTTGCAATAATTCACTTGCAATACCCTTATTCTGATAAGCATTCAAAACAAGTATATCTTGTATATACACAATCGTTAATCCGTCTCCAATAGCCCTAATAAGCCCTACTAATTTATCGTCATTCCAAACAGTTATAACATCTAACGATTGTAATATAGCTTGCTTTAATACTTCCAAATCTTGAGTATACGCACTCCAACCAACGTCATTATATAATTCTTCTAATTGCTTAATATCGATATCTTTACTTATACTGAAATTTATTGTCATTTTTATTAACTCCCTATTCAAATTTTATACTGAATAGTCACTCCATAATTTATCAACTGTCTTATGAAACCTTTCAAAATACAAATTTTTCTCTATCCATCATTCCAATATTTCTCCAGTTTCTCTATCTATTTTTTTAAAAGGCTTATACCGATTAGAACGTAAATAAGCAGTTAAAAAGATCGTCTGACTTCTAACAGTAGGAAACCATTCATCAAACTTTTCATCAACCAAGTCGCCATATTCATAACAATTAGATTCACGAATCCATTGTACTATTTCTTGCAGAATAACATCTGTATCTACACCAACGTCTGTTAAATATTGACGATATCTAAAACCATTATGAGCAACAACTTCACTTTTATCATACTGATACTTTTCAGGATTGTTTGCCTTTAAAATGATTCATTACTCTGTCCTCTCTGTCTTTTTTCTCAATTTTACACTAAAATAGATTTTTTGGAAAACTTTGCAACAGAACCTATTGGAGAATTCAAGGAAATCACAAAGAATTACGTCGATTGGTTTAACAATCGACGAATATCACAGAAAACAAAAGGCATGACTCCCTGCGAATACAGGGAACATGCCTTAGCAGTTTATAAATATTCAATTTTGTCTAACTTTTGTGTTGCACTTTACGGCTCATGCTGTTTTAGACTCTTTTTTATGCAATTTTGTCTTAGTTTTTAATAATTTAATGCGCTTTAAAGTAGTTTTTTATGATTTGCTTTTTATTAATTTGCTGGCTTTAATGAAATCTCGTTGTATCCAGAATGAGATTAGCAGTGCCAATAGATCAATCAAAATAAAGGCAGCTAATGTCAAAGTATAATTGTGGAACAGTTGATGTGTTAATGATAATAGTAATGGTCCAACAACTCCGGCAGCAGCCCATGCTGTCAGTACATATCCATGAACAGCTCCTAATTCTTTAGTACCAAAGACATCACCTAAGTAGGCTGGGATGACAGAAAAGCCTGCTCCATAACAAGACATCAACAAGCATAATGCAATGACAAATAGGAGCGGTAATTTGAAGATGAGCATGGCTGAAAGCATTACAATATCGAGAATAAAAATGGCACTGAAAGTAGCAGGGCGCCCGATATAATCAGACAAAGTTGCCCATATCAAACGTCCAAAGCCATTGAAAAGGCCTATGATTCCAACCATAATTGCGGCTGTTTGGACAGACATGCCGGTCATACTTTGAGCCATGGGGGATGCAGCTGAGACAAGGCCGATCCCGCATGTAATATTGATAAATAACATTATCCAAAGAAAAGTGAAGGATTTAGTTTTGAGGGCTTGGTTAGCTGTTAGCTCCGGTCCTCGGGTTAGACGTGTTCCCTTTTTTTGAGAAATGCTATTTTCAGTAGTGCTTGATAGTGCCAGATTTGGACGAACAATAAACTGTGCAGCGAGCAGCATAATAACAAAATAAAATGTTCCTAAGAGATAGAATGTTTGTTCAAGACCAACACTAGCCATTAGCTGTTGAGCAACAGGACCAGTCAGCATTGCTGCAAAACCAAATCCCATAATAGCTAACCCCGTTGCTAAACCGCGTTTGTCTGGAAACCATTTAATAATTGTTGATACAGGGGTAACGTATCCTGCTCCCAGTCCTAAGCCGCCTATGACACCATATGAGAGATATAATAGCCAAATTGAATTTTGATGGATAGCCCAACCAGTCATAATGGTTCCAGTTCCGTAAAGAAAGCTAGCAATAGTTCCCGTTAGTCTAGGGCCTATTTTTTCAACGACTTTGCCCATAAAGGCGGCTGACATTCCCAAGAAGAAAATAGCGATACTAAATGCAAGAGCGACTGAGGATTCTGCCCAACCATTTTGTTTTGCAATTGGATTAGTAAAAACACTCCAAGCATAAACGGAACCAATCATTAAATGAAACATGACACCTGCAAACGCAACAACATAGCGATTTGTTTTCAATACCTATTCCTCCATTTTTGATAGTATACGAATAAGTATACGAATAATTTAAACGTTGTTAACAACCATTGTTGTCATATAATAATAATATCACATTGATTATCACATTTAAACAATTAAATTTTAGTATAAGACGAATTTTAACGTTGGCTAATGAAAAGTACATTTAAGTTAGCTATAGTACTGGGAAAAAACAAATTACGGTTGCTGTTTTTGAACAAATAAAAAAGCACAGGGAACCTAAAGTGCTCCATAATTGTTAGACAAGAAATCTAACAGTTATGGAGCACTTTAAAAGTTATGCTTATTTTGGTTCTGTTGCGAAGTTTGAAAATCAAACTCGCCCTCTCTGAACTCCAAATATCTTAGGCTGGTATTCCCATTAATACCTTGATTTCAGTAGACACCGCAAAGCCGAAGAGCGTTCCATTTCTTCGGTTCTTTTTATATATTCCTCGAAGGGTCTCCATGCCCTTAATCGTGGAAGAGGCTGTACGGAGACTTTGATAAAATTTATTCCGTCGTTTAATAGGTCGATGGTCTTGTTCTATTAAATTGTTAAGATACTTCACAGTTCGGTGCTCTGTCTTAGGATATAAACCCACACTCTGTAACTTTCTAAAGGCGGAGCCAAGAGAAGGTGCTTTATCGGTCACAATTGCTTTCGGCTCACCAAACTGTTTATGGAGTCGTTTTAAGAAAGCATAGGCTGCTTGCGTATCCCGTTTCTTTCGTAACCAGATATCTAAGGTTAAGCCGTCCGCATCAATTGCACGATAAAGATAATGCCCACGTCCCTTAATTTTGATATAGGTTTCGTCCATTTTCCATGAATAGAAGGATTGTCTATTTTGCTTCTTCCAAAGATAATAGAGGACTTTGCTGTAATCTTGCACCCAACGATAAATCGTAGTATGACAAACATTTATTCCACGATCATATAACAATTCATGAACTTCACGATAGCTTAGATTGTAACGCAGGTAGTAACCAACAGCGACAATAATGACGTCTTTTTTGAATTGTTTGCCTTTAAAATGATTCATTACTCTGTCCTCTCTGTCTTTTTACTCAATTTTACACTAAAATAGATTTTTTGGAAAACTTTGCAACAGAACCACTTTGAGCAAGTTGGTGCTTAGCTTTAAGTGTTTCACTAAAATGCAGTACGCCCCATAGGTAACAAGCGATAACTAAGCAATCTGATGTTGCGAGATGGACGTTCTTTCGGTTTTGAACCTCAAGGGGAACACTCGTTTGATAAAGCGTCTCAATGGTTGTCAGTAAATAAACAAAAACTTTTGGAAGTGTGCTATTATAAGTCATATAAGTCGTGCGCTTTCTAATGCTTAGTGCTTTAAAATTAGGATAGCACGACTTATTTATTTTCCAATGAAATTAACTAGCAATTCGGGTAGAAAGTTTAGAGGTATCATATGAAACTACTTAATAATTTGTTGACTAGCTTAACACAATATGAGAATGAAATGATTCAAATTAGGCGTCATCTTCATCAATACCCAGAAATTTCTTTTCAAGAAAAAGAAACATTTAAGTATATTATGGGCTTTTATAAAGAACTTGACTGTGAACCAAAACTTATCGGAAAGGGATTTGGAATCATCGTTGATATTGAAGGTGGAAAATCCGGAAAAACTCTTGCGTTGAGAGCAGACTTTGATGCTCTTGCTATTTTTGAAGATAATGATTTAAGTTTTAAATCGGTCAATCCAGGAGTAATGCATGCCTGTGGACACGATGCACATACTGCATATTTGATGGTACTTGCTAGAGAACTAGTAAAAATAAAACAAGAACTTCCGGGAAGAGTTAGAATTGTCCATCAACCAGCAGAGGAAGTATCTCCTGGTGGTGCCAAAGGTATGATTAAAGCAGGAGCTCTTGACGGTGTCGATAATATGATCGGGGTTCATGTGATGACTACAATTAAAACAGGGGTCATTGCCTATCATAATAAAGAAACTCAAACGGGACGTTCTAATTTCACCATTACAATCAAAGGAAACGGAGGTCACGCTTCTATGCCACAATTAAGTAATGATGCAATAGTAGCCGCTAGTTACTTTGTAACTGAACTCCAAACAGTAATTTCAAGAAGAATAGATCCATTTGACATGGGTACTGTAACTATTGGATCATTTGATGGAGCAGGAAGTTTTAATGCTATACAAGATAAAGTAGTGTTAAAAGGGGATGTTCGGATGATGAAAGAAACAACTAGAAAAGTCATCCGAGACCAAGTGAAACAAATTGCTAAAGGCGTTGGAGTAACCTTTGGGGTTGAAGTGATTGTAGATTATGACGATAACTATCCTGTACTCTTTAATTCAGAAAATCTCACTCACTTTGTAGTTGACAGCTTAAAAGATCAGAATATTTCAGAAGTCAACAATATAGTCGATTTAGGACCACAAAATCCTTCTGAAGATTTTTCATATTATGGGCAAGTTGTACCAAGTACTTTCTTTTACATTGGTGCACAGCCTGAAGACGGCGGAAATTATCCCCATCATAGCCCTTTATTTAAAATGAATGAGAAAAGTATTTTAATCGCGGCTAAAGCAGTTGCAACTGTAACTATAAACTATCTATTTTTCAATAAAAAAATGTAGATTTACAAATAGCAAGATTTGTAGCTAAAGTTGCTCCTTCGTTATTTAATAAACTTATAAAAATATTTCTATCCTCTGTCCAGAAAAAGGTCATTTTATGGACACTCTTCTTTTCTTATTAAAATTCTCAAAAACATTTATATTTATTGTTCATAAACCCGTGATTTATTCTATGTTCATTTATACATATCTTTCTAAGTTATGATACAATACAATAAATTAAAATGAAGGAGAAAAAAATGAATATAGGATACGCACGAGTTTCAACTGGACTTCAAAATTTAGATTTACAAAAAGATAGTCTCAAAAAATATAACTGTGAAAAAATATTTACTGACCATATGTCAGGAAGTAACAGAGAAAGACCTGGATTAAAATCCGCCATCGAATTTTCTCGTCCTGGTGATACGATTGTTGTTTGGCGATTGGATCGACTAGGTAGAAATATGGAAGATCTCATTAATATTGTTAATTCTCTTAATAATAAAGGGGTAAGTTTTCATAGTCTACAAGAAAATATTACAATGGATAAATCAAGTTCGACTGGACAATTGATGTTTCATTTGTTTGCGGCTTTTGCGGAATTTGAGCGAAATCTTATTTTGGAGCGTTCTGCCGCTGGTAGAGAAGCCGCACGTGCAAGAGGACGACTTGGAGGAAGACCTGAGAAATTTTCGGAGCAAGACGTAAAGCTTCTTAAAACCTTGGTAGAAAGTGGTACGCCGATTAAGTCGATTGCGGATTCTTGGGGAGTTTCAAGAACCACAATTTATAGATATATTAATAAGTTTTAGAATAAAATAAAAGACCAGCTCACAACGATTAAGTTATGAGCTGATTAGATTTTAGTTGGTTTAAAAGATCAATTATCTATTTTTTAACAAACACTAAAATATTAAAAAAATGAAACTAGCTTAACCATGTTTATTTCTTTACCTACTGTTTAACTTTGGTATAGTGAGGAACATAAAAAAGACTAAACGATTGATATGCTAGCCTTTTTGTATTTTCTGCTAAATTTTTTAAAGGTGTTTTTTTTTAAACTTGAAAGAAGCACAATTGAATAAAAAGTTGAAGGGCTCCAATTGAAAAAATGACTTTCAGAATGTTAAATAAAAAATAGTCATATTTTTTAACTTCTCCATTTTGTCTTTTTCCGAAAATGATTTCAAGCCAGGTAAAGGATTGAATTCCTAGTATTAGAAAACATCCTAGAATAAATAAATACCCTCCCCCTTTCCTTGAGTTAATTCTCCTAAGTAGAGAAATGCTGTTCCTAAAATTCCTAATAAAGAAATTACTAAAAGTAAAGTTGCGGTTATAATTTTCATAATGAGTTAAAACATGAAGAAGCTCCATTTTGATAATTTATAAAATTAATTATATAAGATACCAGTAAGATTATATCTTCTGCTCCTATTCTTCCTCCCCAAAGTGTGGTTAAAGTTAAAGAAATTGCATCTACTGCTACATTGAATACCGGAATTGCCTGAGCAATTGCAAATAATGTAAATACCCTTTCATTTTGTGTCTAAATATTTGACATTGGTCCAATCTGGCATTAGGTCTGGATCTTGTGTAGGATCAGAATCTATTGGCTCTTTAGACCATTTTAAGCGTAATCATCTTCAAGGCTATCAATATCTAGTATTTTGATTATCTTTCCTCGGCGCTCAATGAATCCTTTTTCTTCGAGTATTTTGAACTTACGAGAAATAGTTTCGGGAGTTGTTCCGATGAACGTTGCAAGATCTTTCATTTTCATTGGAATCATAACAGAATTTGAATCTACTACTTTGACGAGTTGCAAAAGATAATTAGCGATTCGACTTTCAACATCTTCCATCATGAGAAATTGTGCTTGATATTGCATTTCCGCAGCTCTTCTCACGGTGGTTTCAAGCAATTTCAAACTGAGCTCGGGATATTTTAACAACAAATTTTTGAAATCTTGTTGTCGCAAAAAGCAAATTTGCGTTTCTTCCAATGTTTCACCATAGAGATTATCATTCATTACTCCAAACAAGGCGTCTTCACCTGCGTATCCACCAGGTTCAATCACACGTAGTAACTGCTCTTTACCAGCACTAGAAAGCTGGTATATTTTCAAGGTACCATGCGCCACAATTGCAAGTTGAGGCACTGCAAAGGGGCTGATGACTGTTTCACCTTTTTCAAAAATTTTATGATTAACAACCTGCTCAACTTGCACTAATTCACTTTCTGAAAGTAAACCAAATAGTGGCACGAGCTGTACACAGTGGTGTTCATGATGACTAAAATGATGTTTATACTTACTCATTTTGGGGATTCTCCTTATCTTATTATCGCGCTAAAATTATCAAACTGCAAGCCTCATTCAACTAAAGCCTACAGTTTCGTAAAAACTAATTATCATTATCTTCATCTTCGTCATGAAAATCAGCAACGCTTTTACCCAAGTCACCTGCCAAGTTGCGAATAACTTGAAGATTGTAGCCGTAAAGTTCGACTACACCAGCCGCCAAAGCAAATTTTTCTTCTTTGTTTGCTAGCTTGATTGCTCGCGTAATGAACATATTTTGTGCTTGGAAATCCACAATGAAGCTTTCAAGCAGATCTTCATCAGTCCAATATTTGGCTTTTGGATCCTCGGTAATGAACTTGTGATACTTTAAAAATTCTTCAGTTGTACTTGGTACAATCTCATTTTCATCAAGAAGTAAATCCGAAATTTTAAAGAAATATTCAACTTCCTTTTGTGCAATTTCACGTAAATACTCACACTTAACTGGGCTTTTCGCGTATATTCCTGCTTGAGTCAGTCGTATATTTTCTATGAACAAATTGGATAAGACATGTCCTAGCATCGCACCAGCCGTAGGTTTGTGGTGGTCAATCTCTGCTTTATCAAGTTCTTTAGCATATTTTTCATCAATCATTAATTTAGTCATCATTTTTTTCCTTTATTCAATTTATAGTGGTATCTTTCCTGGTATAAATCACACAACAGTTACTTTGCTACTCAAAACAGGATATCCAAGTTTCTCAACCTTGCTGATAAGTTCATCAGTACTGACAACATTTTCGTCAAATTCTGCTTTAACTTTTGATGCATTGAAAAGTACTTTTGCATTTGCTACGCCTTTAGTTGTAGTCATTGCAGCTTCGATTTTTGCCATACAAGATGGGCAGCTTAATTCATTGAGTCTCATAATTACTTTTGACATAAGATTTACCTCTTTCTCTTTCTTTATAAATTAATTATAGCTCGTCAGTACTAACAAAAAATTGATATCTATCAAGAATAACAGTTTTATTTTTTTATCTACAAAATGATAAAATTTCTCAACTCTCTTTTTTAACGCTGAATAACCTGATATGAGGAGCGTAAAGTAGCATCAACTAGAGTCTACCGAGACGGTCCGCGGAACGGTGTTTAAATTATTCCCTAATTTTGCCTGTATAAAATTAAAAGAGCAAATCCATTAGTCACTTTTTGTAAGCGTCCTTCATCCATAAAATGTTTGAAGTGCTCTGAAAACGACATATACCTTCTTACCTGATAATCCTCCTATCTAGTAAATGTGCGAGTTTCCCTTTTTTAAATAATTGTCATTTGGAACTCACTATCTATTTTTATAAAAAAGTTATATTGAGATAGCTATCAAAGCTTTTAAATAAGTTCAAATCCCTAACTTGCTACATTGCCTGCGATAGTCTACTTCACGACCTCAAATTCAATCTCGTATTGAACGTCCCTATTAGCAAGGAAAACTTTAATTGTAAAGATTCTAGAAGCCATCGAAAATGTCTCGATGATTTTATCAAATTATTTTTGATAAAGTTATTATAAAATTTATTGATACCAAAAAATTAATTCCTCTCAAAAAAAAAGAAAACAAACCGCGTAAATTTTGGTTTGTTTCCATTCTTCTATTTCTCTCGATACCTAATCAGTCGCATGCCATTGACAATGACGATGAGGATACTAGCTTCGTGGACGAACATACCTGTTCCCATGTTGACGAAACTAGGTACTAAGCCTGTACCTCCAAGGATTAGACTAGCCAGTAAAAAGAGCACAACTACAATCGCAATCACAATATTTTGTGTCATGTTGGCAACCGTGCGTTTACTTAAACCATATGCGTGGACAAGTTCATCAAAACTAGACTTCATTAGCACGATATCGGACGTTTCAATCGCAGTATCAGTACCAGAACCCATTGCGATACCTATATTAGCAAGTGCCAAACTAGGAGAATCGTTGACACCATCACCGATAAAAGCAATTTTTTTACCAGAGTTTTTGAGTGATTTGACAACTTCAGCTTTTTCTTCAGGCATGAGATTGGCACGTACTTCATCGATGCCGAGTTGGGCGGCGACTGCTTTAGCTGTTGTCTCGTTGTCTCCAGTCAGCATAATCATACGAGAAATACCTTCGTGGCGTAGTTCTTCGAGGGATTCTTTGACACCAGAACGTATTTCGTCCGCAATACCATAAATTAGTTGCAATCTGTTATCAGCTGCGACCAAAACAACTGATGCACCTGAATCAGTGATTTCTGTGATGTCCTGTTTCTGCTCGGGAGAGATCATAATATGATTAACCACCATCATTTTTTCATTACCAATCAATAGGTCGTCTGCGATGATTCCCTGTCCTTTAACAACGTCCGTTTTTTCAAATTTGATAGGATTGAATTTTCCGATCATGCGTACAACTGCCGTTGCTAATGGGTGATCAGATTCATTTTCTGCTGAAGCAACTGCATCAATCAATTCTTTTGAAGCACCATAATTTTTGACAACAACAACTTCTGTATTGCCTTTCGTCAGAGTACCCGTCTTATCAAACAGAAGCGTATCAATGTGACTGAAGGTATTCATAACATCACCTCCCTTGATAAGGACGCCTCTTTTTGCACCATTACCGATTCCTGCAACATTTGAAACAGGTGCACCAATCACGAGGGCACCAGGGCAACCAAGTACGAGAATCGTGATGGCTAGTTCTAGATTATGACTAAAAACCCAAGTAATAGCTGCAATAACAAGTACCGCTGGCGTGTAATACTTAGCAAAGCGGTCGATGAATTTCTCAGCAGGAGATTTGGTATCTTGGGCTTCTTCGACAAGTTCAATAATTTTACCAAAGGTTGTATCTTCGCCGACTTTTTCTGCTTCTACGTAAATTGTACCGTTTTCTAAGATAGAACCTGCAAAAACTTTGGTACCAGCTTCCTTTCTGATTTCACGTGATTCACCTGTGATACTGGCTTCGTTGACATAGCCAGATCCTTGGTAAATACGACCATCAACAGGAACTTGACGTCCGGTTTTTACTAAGAGTTTGTCGCCAATTTCAACTTCATCAATGTCCATTTCTTCGCCATCAGCAGATAGGGCTGTGCTGGGTGCCATATTCGTGAGTTCTTTGATACTTGATCGCGTTTTTTCAAGCGTTTTTTTCTCCAAAAATCCACCGAAAGCGAAGAGAAAAGTGACAATTGCTGATTCTTCATATTCACCGATGAACAAAGCACCGATAACTGCAATAGAAACTAGCAGGTCAATCGAAATTTGTTTCACTTTGATTGCTTGATAGGCATGAATTGCAACAGGTATAAAACCGATAATACTTGCAATAATCATTGTCGAATTCCAAATCCATATTTGATTTACACCATATTTACCAAGGTATCCGAGTACAATGAGAATGGCTGAGAGGATAACCAAGTGATTACTGTGTTGTTGAAGTCGTTTTTGAAAGTTCAGTGTTATTTTTGCCATATTTTCTACTTCCTTTAATTTTCTTTATGATACTAGTATAGCGCTACCCTTACAGATAAAAATTGATAACTATCAAGAAAATAAAAAGTATAACTTACTAGACTTTATTAACATAAAGGTAAGATCTGTCTGACGATTCCTGCGGAAAGTTTTGGCAACTGCAGTTGCCAAAATTGGGCGTTTGCCCCAGACCCCAAGCAAACAAAAAAGACAGTTTCCTGTCTCTTTTGTTCTCTGCTTTTAGTAAAGGCCCAGCGTACACATAACCCCCTAAAATCCATATAAGAGATTATATTATTGATTTATCGGTCTTTTTCTATCACTGAATCTTAGTAAAAAGCCTATCATTTTAAAAATGATAGGCTTTTTACTTACCTTGATTTAATTCGCGAAGTTCTTCGGGTAAAGTAGTTAAATCAATTTTATATTCTCCTAACAAATTAATGTGTCTCCAAATTATAGGAGACGTATACTCTAAATACTTCGTTATTTCTGGTTCGCTATTTTTACAATAGTTATACGCTTGTTGCAAATATACAGTATTCCAAAGGCTTATCGCATTAATCAGGATATTCAAAGCACTTGCACTTTGAAGTTGCTTTTCAAAATCCTTCTCCATAAACTTTCCTCTCTGACCATTAAATAACTCCCTGGCTAAATCATTAATAAGTTCTCCACGATTTAGCATTTGTGTGATTACTTTTCGTAAATCTTCATTAATCGCATACTCCAACAAAAAAATAGTTTTCTCAATTTTTCCCAGTTCGCTCAATGCCTGGGCGACTTTATTTTTTCGAGCATAAGAACCAAGCTTATTTAAAATTATTTTAGCGCTAGTTTTTCTTGTTTGAATGGAATAAGCGATTTGTTTAATTTCATCGTAATGCTTTTCTATTAAGTTTAAATTGACAGCGCGCTTAATTAGAGGTTGCATTTTTTTATACTGATCAGGAGATTTTATTGTATATAAGTTCATTGAACCAATATCTCTAATTCGTGGTTCAAATTTGAATCCTAACAAGTGGAATAACGCGAATGCGGTGTCAGTATAAGCATTTGTATCAGAAAAATGTTCTTCAATATTTAATTCCGTATCATGTCCAATGGCACCATCAATAGCACTAGCAGCTTCTCGTTGATTTGTTGCGATCACTTCGACATAATGCGAAATATATTTATCTGCAGTATGACGATAGATAGTTGTCCCTTTTTTATTTCCATAATGAGGATTGAAATCCGAATGAATAGACGAAACTCCTAGCTGCATGCGAAGACCATCTGAGGAAGCCTTTGATCCATCACCCCAAAATTCACTAAAAGGACAAGTAATCTGCTTATTAATTAATACTGACTGTGCTCGTTTGAAAGACTCAGGAGACATACGCCATTGTTTAGCATTTGCCATTTGAGCGGAAGTAATATGCGTAGATTTTCCCATATCTTGAAAGCGAATGTTTAAGCCCATAGCCATTAATGTAGAAAATAATACTTCTAATTCCTCTTTATTTGCTGAGTCTTTGGTGGCCTCATGAATAAATTCGTCCATAAACCCCGTCCAGTTATTGACTTCAATAAGTAATTCGACAAGATTTACATCTGGTAACAGTTTGTACAATGATTTTTTGTAATATTCAGCTTCTTCAGGAGTATTTTTTTCTTTTTTAGTAATAGTAAGTCTATCAAACGATTTTCCAAGTTTCTGATAAGCTTCTAGTCGTTCTTCTAAAACTTCAATTCTCGACGATAAATATTCTTTAAAAGTATCTGGAATTGTATGCGATCCCATCATGGCGTCTGAACTCACAAGATAATTATCTAATTCCTGGTGTAAGACGCTTTGAGGCTCGATAACTTCTCCTGATCGAAGTCGATCATTTAATTCAGTAGCAGCAACTAATTCAAAATAAGAACGATCAATTGTCCCATCTGGGTTTTTGACGAGAGATTGCCATGGCTTTTTAACAAAATTTAATTCAATATCTACAGGTATTTTCCGTTTGTTTTCTTTCTTCAATACAGTAATTAATCTGAGCGCATTAATTAAACCATCATCATCCATTCTAGGTGATTTAAAATCAAGTGTTTCTACTAGTCTTGGTAAGTATCCTCGAATATATTGAGCTTTATACTGTACTAAACCCATATAAGTTCTCTTTCTGGGACTAGCAATTAGAGCTGCTTGTTGTCCTTCTTCAATCAGCTCGTTCCAATCGAATGATTGTTTTAATTGGCGGGCTAAGTTTTGAAAATCATTATTACAAATTGCGTGATCCAGCATACTAACAACCTGAGAAAAGTGCTTTAACATGCGGTTAGATTGCTCGCCCGTTTTTTTATTTTCTTCGTTTTTCTTGTGTAACCCACTTCGTTTAATTGATTGTACAATTTTATTATGTACTTCAATTGCCAAATCAATTAGAGCTTTTCTATAACGAATTAAATAAACTACAAGCAAAGCATATCTTTTTGTTTCTTCAAATCTGCGTAGGTCAAAAGCATGATATCGTTCTGTTAATCTTGCTATCTGACTTAATCTCTTCTCATTGGTAAACGAAAATGTTAACTGCTCCAGTTTCAACTCTTTAATAACCGATATCCGGTCGCAAATTGATAGAATGGTATCTTTACTTGGTTTTCCACTAATATCTTGCAACCAGGCTAGTTTAGATTTTTTGGTATCCAAATTTACTACTAGTAAGCTATCTAATTGTTCCTTTTGATTCTCAGACAAAAGTTCAATTATTTTTTTGTAGAGATATTTTTCGTGATTCTGTCGAATAGTTGAAATCAAACGTTCGATCTCTGAAAGTTCTGGAAGTAAGATATGTTGTTCTCTTAATCGATAAATAGCTAAATTAATTAGAAAAAGTTCATCATTATTTTCTTGTATCGCTTCATTTAGAATATTTTTCAAATAATCCGATGCTTTTGAAGAATATAGGGAATAATTATAGTGTCTGCAAATTTTCTTTAAATGCACTAAGGGGGTATTTTTCTTACTTAAATAGTTATCTAAGTCTATAGTTGATATCTTTAGTTGGTCAGCAACGTACTCAACTAAAGATTTTGATACTTTATCAACCGAATTTAAAGAAATTCCTGGATATCGAGCAAGACACAACTGCAGACCGATTCCTAATCTGTTTTCAACACCTCTGTGAGAGAGAATAAACTTCACATCCGACCGTGAAAAGCTAAAATATCCCTGAAACTCATCCTTTGATAGTTTATCTAAAGATAATAATGCTTCTTGCTGTGCCGATGAAGTCAGTTTATATGCGCCCAAATATTAAGCCTCCTTATTGGTAAGGTGATAAAATGTTGTTTCCTTTACTTTTTATTTTGACCATACCTTTGTTTATATCTCACGATTGTTGACTTATCCAATTCAAACAATCGAGCTGTTTCTGTATACGTATGAACTCTTAAGTAGTCCAGTATTTCTTTAATCTGTTGCGTTGTTTTCTTTGGTTTTCGACCATCTCGATAATTTGGGTTATGTTGTCTTTGATATTCTCTACCTTCTTGGGTTCTTTGAACAATCATATCTCGTTCAAATTGCGCAAAGGCTAAAAACATATTCAACATAAGGCTACCGTTGGGGGTCCTATCAATTCTTCCCATATTAAGAATATTTACAACAACATCCTTTTCTTGTAGCTCTGAAATTAATTCTGTTCCTTGCTGGACAGAACGCGAAAGTCTATCTAGTTTTGCGACAATTAATTCATCACCTTCTGAAAGAATAGAAAGCAATTCATCGAGTTTGGGGCGGTCACGTTTTGTTCCTGTGTATTTTTCACTATAAATTTTTTCTGCCCCAGCATTCTTTAACTGTTCTAATTGATTCGCTAAATCTTGCTCATTTGTTGAAACCCTTGCATAACCATATTTCATTGTACTTCACCTAGTTTTAAGATATCTTCTAATTTATTGTAATCTACAGTCTTACAAGATAAATCTATAAAATAATCCAGTTGCCATTGTTGTGTTTTTTCAGCTGTTTTATTTAAACTTTGTTCCCATAAAGGATAAACTCGTATTGCCATTTTTCCTTTAACTTGAGATGTTCTTAATATTTTTTGCTTTAATAACTCTGACTTCGGAAATACAAATAGTCCTTTGTGTTCATTATCAAACACATTAACAATTAAAAAATCAGGACTGTTTTTATAATCAAATGCTTTATTTTTATTGTTATTATCTTTCTCCCAGAAAACAACGAAATATCCCTTTTTAGTCGGTGTTTTCTTAGCAAGTCTATTACGAAAACTATATTGATTAATGCTAAAAGAAAAACTCTCATACTCACTATTTTGATGTTCTTCCTGATAATTATCAAAAGTACCCTTTAAAAACGGAATAAGCGTATTCTGTAATAGCTCCCCTGACTTTTTCATCATTAAAATTTCTCCAATCTTGAATTACCTTCATTATCAAACCAAAGGCTTTTAAAACGTTTGATCGTATTCCACTGATAACCCGTAGACTTAGCTATTCGTTTAAGACTCAATCCGTCAAGCATATATTCATATGCTAAAGTTTCTCTACTGTTTAAATCTTTTCGACTAAGATACTCTTTTTTTACCATATTTCGCTCCTTTGATTCGCATATAATATTTGCACATCCACATGAGTTGATTTTATCACAATTTAATATCATATGCAAAACTGTTAAGTTATGCATACATATGAGTTTGTTTAATAAGATATTCTATAAACTCAAATGTGCGAAGAAACTAAAAAAGCCCTAAACGAGCGTTTATGAGGCTTACAAAGAATAGAAATATTGTTTGTTTATGGATTATATAACAAAAAATAAAGTTCAAATCTCTTATATGGATTTTAGGGGGTTATGTGTACGCTGGGCCGTAAATGACTATTTACTTTCAAAATTTGACCAACCATATGGAGAACCACCGGTTCCTGGGTTAATTTGCATTATTTTTCGTGCTTCTTCAAAAAAAACAAGCACATCATCTGAATGAACAAGGTACTGTAAACTAGAAATTAATTCACTGATTTGGGGATCAAAATTTCTACCCTTTTCAATATTGCTTTTTGCAATCAGAAAAAGCTTCTTTTCTTCGCTTGAAATATTATTGCTAGTTAAAATCCCATCAATAATTTTTAATAAATATTTTTGATTATCTTTTAAATTAGGGTAAATATATTTTGTCAATCTAATTCACCCCAATCCACACATCCATTTAGGTAATTGTTTAGGATTCCCATCATTATGACCATTAAGCCAATGAAGAACATCATTCATACTTTGATTATTAGGATAACCACCCCCAACTATTTCTGAAAGTTCTTCATCAGATATAATTTGAAAATTTGTTTGAATTTCCATTTTCTAACTCCTTTGATATTGTTAATAATTTGATTATAATTCTTTAATTAAAAAAATCATTAACAATTGTTAATAAAAAAATTATCAAGAATAACTTCACTAATTTAGCTGTAAAAATAGAATCACTAAATTATATTTATAAAATTTCGCCTGTTTCCTCGTCGATTTTAGAACCATATTTACGCTCTTGATAAACAGCATCAAAATACAATCGGACTAATCCAGTATGTGAACGTCATACGTTTATCAATAATTTATATCAGATTCATAAGATGATTTGATAGTTATGATAATGTTCTCATAATTATCAAAACGTTTCTCATTTTATTTTCCTATTTTTTATCCAAGAGCATAAGGGAAAGTGTCCCCAAAAGTTGGTTAAAGCCGCAGTACGACTTGTTTTAGCGAGGAATAAGATTTTTTCTCATTTATAGTGTTTGTAAAGTGTTTCAAATCGCTCAACCACAGCTTTATATAAAATAGAGAAATTAGAAAAATCTCATAATATAGTCTTTTTAAAGGATTGTACAGTGCTTAAAAAGACTCAATAATCAAGCTTATACTTTGCTTTCATAATAATTTTTTATTGATAAACCCAGACATTGGCATGCGGAAAATCTGATTTTACCGTTTCTAAAATGATACTTACTGGTTTTGATAATATAATGTCATCGTTCGAATCATGATTCCACTTTATCTTTTTATAAAGGTCACTTTGTGTCACCCATTGAACTTCTTCTGATAATTCTCGTTTTGCCTTCTCCCAATAAGAATCATTGACACAATAATCACTCAATATCATCGTTTGCCAATTCATTGTTCCCATATTTTTTGATGGAGATAAAGTGGTCACAAAATATTTCAATCGTCATTCCTCCTGTAATTGTTTGTTGCTCCGTGGGTATTCCTTATTACAAAAAATCATATGATAGTCTTGAAAAAACGTAAGTATTTGTTGGAATACCCTGGAAGGACTTATATTAGGCTCAATGTGATGTTTTTATCCGTTTTGAATGTTACTTTACGATAAACTACTTAAGACTTTTTAAAATGAAAAATATGAGTTTGTAAAGCTACTTCAAAATTTAGTCATCTTTTGCCAACCCATTTATTTTCTAATTTCTAAAAACCCACTTTGGGGAGAGTTTTGCTCTCGCGGTCATAGCAAGTGGGTACTCACTTGCTCAAAAAAATAAAAACTCAAAACCATGTGTTGACGCTTATTTGAATTTTATGTTGATTTTGGAAGTGACCAAATCCCTATTGTTCTATTACTTTTTAACTAACTTCTTTTCTTTTTTGGATATTTCGGCTTTTACAAAATCTCGTTCATCTAGAGTTTGTTTTACATCCTTGAGCGTTGATTTTTTGAATGTTAAACGATCATTGTAATCCTTAAAGTTAAATCCAAATCCCATAGTAGTCTCTTTCTATTGAGTGGTATAATCTCATTGATTGAAGGTATTTTAATTAGTTCGGGAATCTTATTATAGATAATTTTATAATATTCTTTTTTTATTTTATTTTCAAGACTTATCTTTGTGTTTGAGCTTTTCTATCCTCTGGATTTCTTAATTTTAAATTTTTTGTCAACATTAAAATCTCAATTTATCAATTTATTTTTTAAAATATGAGATAAAAAATTTATCCATTCAACGTTACCACGAGCGAAAGCGAGTTTTATTCAAAACACTCTTTTTAAAGGGTATTGTATTAGGTACTCCTAAACAAAAATGTACGTAACGTTACTTTTTGAGGGTTGTGTACACAAACCCGTTGCTTGCCAGTAACTTTTTCAAGACTGGGCAAGCAACGGGTTTACCATGGTAAAGCCAAAAAAAGCCACAAAAAAATGTGACTTTTTTTTAATCATTATATTGTCTCTCCGCTCGATAAAAAAACTTTATAGATTATTAAAGAAAGAAATGAACCAAGTTATAAAACCAAAAATTGGGAAAATCATCCACCAATAAATTGAAAAAAATTGCCAAAAGTTTTCAAAGCGTTCTTTTTTTTCTTTTAATTTTATGCCCTTAGTAAGAGGGTACTTTTGGTCAAGCATTTCATTTAATTTAACTCCTAAATAATAATTTGCTAGACCTATTAACAATAATAATAAACTTACCCATGCCAGCCAAGAAAGTGTAGTATTATAGCCAGATGCTAATTCATTAATTTCAACACCTAAAATTGACATAACCAAAAGTATAGCTGCTATAACCAATAAAGTAATTGAGACGGTTATAGTTTGTCTATATTTCAGTTGAATAAGCTGTTCTTTAGACATATCCATGATTTCTACCTCTTTTGCTTCTTCCTCAATGCTTTCAAATAGTTCACTTACTGGAACTAAAAGAGCATTAGATATTGAGGCTAAAGTATCTAAACTAACATCCGTTCCATTTTCTATTCTCTGAACCGTTCTAACAGTTATATTTGCTTTTTCAGCCAGTACTTCTTGCGTCCAACCTCTTTTTTTTCTTAACTCAGCAACTCTATATTTATTCATGAATATATAATAAACTATTTTTTTAAACATGTACACGACAGATAGACGACAAAAGAACGACAATCTACCGACACAAAGGTAAAACAACAGTTTTGGAGGAAATAATAAAAGCAGTAATCATACTAAAAACTGCTTTTATTATTGTTTTATTTTTCATGTTGCTCTGTTTTGGACTTTTTATTCTTTAGTTTTTTATATTCTTTATTGACATCAGTCCAAATTTTATTATCTTCTTTTGAAAAATTGGCTTGTAATTTTTCTATTTGCTTAAAAAAGTTATCATTTTAAGGAGGTGGAGTAGGTGTTGGTGTCACAATTCCCATAATATTATACTTACACTTTTTAAAAGTGCCCTTTCTTTAAAAAATTATGATCGCAAATTGCAAGTCCAAGTTAGCCAGCCAAGCTCATCTCATATGAACTCTTATAGTTGAACATTTTTCTTGGATAATGGTTCATCCAATACTCGATAGCGGCGACTTCTTCAGGGGTCGTCTTTGTTGTGCCTTTTGGCAGATGCCTACGAATCATTCGGTTATGGTTTTCATTCGTCCCTCGCTCAAAGCTCGCGTAGGCGTGTGCATAGTAAACTGGACAGCTTACGACCTCAGAGAGCCTTGCAAATTCATGGCCATTGTCAGGGGTAATGGATTTGAAGTCATAACTTTTTTGAAGTTCCACCAGCTCATCATTGACCGCCTGTGCTGTTTTCCCATCAATCAAGCGAATGATCTCCGTGCGGTATTTTCGCTCTGTGAGCGTCAAAAGCACCTTGTTCTTAGCTCTCGTAAGAATGACCGTGTCAATCTCGTAATGCCCCACTTCTAAGCGATTGTTAATGAACTCAGGCCGTTCTTCAATAGACTTGCCAAAAGGATGCTTTGGCGCACGAGGTTTGATTTTCTTTGCCGCCTTATACTGCGGATAGAAAAGATGATGACGCTTGGCTTCTAACCAGCCCCAGTTGACCCAATTGTAGAGGCTGCTCAGAGAAACTCCTTTTAGAGCCTGATGAATGACTTCCAAAGAGTCCTTGTCTTCTTTAAGACGTGTACTCACATAACAATCAATCTCAGTCGTGAGTTTACTCGGACGAACACTGTGAGCCCTCAATCCTTCATAATTTTCTTGAGCCTTTTTAGCAGAGTATTTTACCTTCCGCTTGAGCTGGATTTCCCCTCGCTTCATCTCTCTGTCAATCGTCCCATGAGCTTTATTCAATAAGCGCGCAATCTCACGGTTGCTCAGTCCTTCTTTATTGTGCCAACGTTCAATGTTTAAACGGTCTTGATTGGTCAGGTGTTTCCCTTTGCTCTGGCTTGTGATAGAATAGTCTTGCATCTGAATTTCCTTTTTATACTATTTGGTCGAACTTCTAGTATAAGAGATTCAGATGTTTTTTGCTTGACTCAAGGTGGCTAACTTCATTTTACAATTTGCG
>NZ_JBBOVF010000005.1:0-11294 GCF_038006485.1 Lactococcus sp. FSL K6-0773
CTTTAACTCGTCATAAAGCGGATAGACGTTCTTTTGCAAACCTGCCATAAGTGCCGTGTCCGTCATTTCAAGAGGGGATAAGAGAAAGTTTTCAATCAATAATCGTGTGTACTTACTTTCCATTGCCTGTTTTAATAAGTCAGCTTCATTTCTTGATTTTTCCTCTTTGTCGGATTGATAATCTTTATCTTCTAACTTATAGCTGTTATCGTCTGCCATGCGTTTCTTCTCAATATGAAAGACAATAGAATCAATTGAACGCCCTTTTTTGACTTTCTCATAGGACACCTTAAAAGTCGTATTATCGTTGATTTCTTTTAAGGGAATATCTAATATTTTTTTAGTAAAATTGGTAAATCGCTGATATTCATTGACGGTATCAGTCATTATTCTTAGTTCTTTAACCGATATTGAGGGATTGCGGTAGCTTTCTACTTGGTCGGCTCTCCGTCCCCCTTTAGCGCTGTAATGTTCATACTGATTGTAATTCATGGATAACCAACGATACAAGATAATGCTGTACTTGCTATTCAATTCAGAAATTTCTGACAAAGCGTGTTGTGTAAAATTCTTTTTAAGATTGATTAAGTAAGGCATAATTTCACGATGAAATTCAATTTTTACTTCATCATGATAATCTGTCCATTCCACGTAAGGGATAGGCACAATGCTTTTAAATTTAAAACCCTTACCTTCTTCTTCTTTGATTTGAAAAAAGGCTTGTTTTTGCATTTTCTCAACCGCTTCTTTAAACCGACGATGCTTGTCATTATCGGATACTTTAAAGAAAGCGAAAAGGTCTCTCTTTGAGAGATAAACGGTATTGTCCTTCGGTGGTTCTTCGGTATTGATACAAGAAACCGCTAATTCAAACATTTTGAGAGGTGTTTTATCCATTTTAGCGATTGATGTTATCAAGCTGTTATGCTCGACGACTTTACGTTTTGAGAGTTCGTTCAAGGTTAGCACCTGCTTTTGATTTTTTGCTTTTTCTGTTATACTAGACATATAAAATACGCTCCTTTGTGTGTTTGAAATAGGCATAGAGAAAGTCATTTTGCCGTGAATTTTCTCTATGCTTTTATTATATCATTTTATAGCTACTTTCTCAATGTTTTAGTAGCTATATACACAGTTTTTAGTAGCTATATACACAGTTTTTAGTAGCTATATACACAGTTTTTAGTAGCTATAAAAATTTGGATAAGCCTATAAACACTGACATTTTTTTCACGCAAAAGAATAAAAGATTAAAATATATAAGATAAATAAATATAGGCTTCGCCTTTTTTCACTCCGTTTAAAAATCTTAAAATCAAGGTCAAAATCATCAAAAAAGGAGTGAGCGAAAACCACGCTCACATTTTACTTGCAGCGTTCACTTCGTTCACTCGCTAAAAGAAAAGATCTAAACCACTTTTAGGAATTTATTGGATTCCCTCTAATTGCTCATATAAGCTGTTTTAACTGTTTGACTAGCTAAATACTCATATCATGCAATCAAGCGTCTTACAGACGGTCAGGGCAAGCCCTAACAACCCTTAAATGAAAAACCGATACTTTGTTTAACTTGTTTTTTTTACAACTTACAACAAGCTATTCAATTCAAAATCAATTTAAACCCACTTAAAAGCTCGTTTAAGCATTCTTAATGCTCCCTTTGAACAAATAGACAGTTTCGAATTAAAGTCGCTTAAATCGAGTTTTAGAGCGTTTTAAAATAGAATGATGAAAAACTAAAAAGTTTCAAACGCTGGTCGGCTTGTTTCGTAAAAAAAGAGTGATGTAATGGCTAAAAATCGTGTATCAGAGGTTGCTTATCGCAACAACAAAATTTCATGCTAGTAGCATCTCTTAAATGAGTGAGTCTTTGTTTAAATTTGTGATACATTTTTCTGATCCATCAAAAACTTCCTCAAAGATAAAATGCCTCAGCGCTCATTCCTCAATCGCCCTTTGTCATTGATTTTGTAATAAGCATTGCGCCCTATTCGGTTACAATCCTCACAACAAAATAGAAAATATAAACCCATAAATACTGCAAGCTATCACATTGTAATACAAAGTACTTCGTTCTTGTATTACAATGTGGCTTGAAAAGGGGGAAGTTTCACTTTCCCCTTTTATCCCCTTTGGATTGTGTCGATTTGCTTTACGCAAACGCCACCTACCCATTTTATAAAAATAAAATGGGCAAAAGATCTTTCTTTTTGTCATACAAAAAGAAGAAAAAGAGAGACGATTTTCTTCTTCAGAAATCGTCCCTCTTTTATCTAAATCCATGGATGAACGAACAAAAAATCTCTCGTATTTTGTTTGTTCATCCACTAAAAATATGCGAACAGTATGGCTTCATTCAATCCTGTTCTTACAAGTCAAAAGCATCGAATCGTCCTCGTACGATTCAACAAAAAAAAGTAGTCGTTTTTGGACGACTACTAAGTTCTAAACATTCATTACCCAAAATCAATTTGGTCTAACATCGTTTCTCGACTGGCTTGATCTAATCCAAGATATGTTAAAGTCATGGCTTCACTTGAATGGTTTAATAAATGCATCACTAAGCCAATATTATAGTTTGACTGGGTATAGACCCGATAAGCGCCTGTTTTACGCATGGTATGCGTCCCTAGATAGTTGATTCCTAAAAGGCCCAGCGTACACATAACCCCCTAAAATCCATATAAGAGATTATATTATTGATTTATCGGTCTTTTTCTATCACTGAATCTTAGTAAAAAGCCTATCATTTTAAAAATGATAGGCTTTTTACTTACCTTGATTTAATTCGCGAAGTTCTTCGGGTAAAGTAGTTAAATCAATTTTATATTCTCCTAACAAATTAATGTGTCTCCAAATTATAGGAGACGTATACTCTAAATACTTCGTTATTTCTGGTTCGCTATTTTTACAATAGTTATACGCTTGTTGCAAATATACAGTATTCCAAAGGCTTATCGCATTAATCAGGATATTCAAAGCACTTGCACTTTGAAGTTGCTTTTCAAAATCCTTCTCCATAAACTTTCCTCTCTGACCATTAAATAACTCCCTGGCTAAATCATTAATAAGTTCTCCACGATTTAGCATTTGTGTGATTACTTTTCGTAAATCTTCATTAATCGCATACTCCAACAAAAAAATAGTTTTCTCAATTTTTCCCAGTTCGCTCAATGCCTGGGCGACTTTATTTTTTCGAGCATAAGAACCAAGCTTATTTAAAATTATTTTAGCGCTAGTTTTTCTTGTTTGAATGGAATAAGCGATTTGTTTAATTTCATCGTAATGCTTTTCTATTAAGTTTAAATTGACAGCGCGCTTAATTAGAGGTTGCATTTTTTTATACTGATCAGGAGATTTTATTGTATATAAGTTCATTGAACCAATATCTCTAATTCGTGGTTCAAATTTGAATCCTAACAAGTGGAATAACGCGAATGCGGTGTCAGTATAAGCATTTGTATCAGAAAAATGTTCTTCAATATTTAATTCCGTATCATGTCCAATGGCACCATCAATAGCACTAGCAGCTTCTCGTTGATTTGTTGCGATCATTTCGACATAATGCGAAATATATTTATCTGCAGTATGACGATAGATAGTTGTCCCTTTTTTATTTCCATAATGAGGATTGAAATCCGAATGAATAGACGAAACTCCTAGCTGCATGCGAAGACCATCTGAGGAAGCCTTTGATCCATCACCCCAAAATTCACTAAAAGGACAAGTAATCTGCTTATTAATTAATACTGACTGTGCTCGTTTGAAAGACTCAGGAGACATACGCCATTGTTTAGCATTTGCCATTTGAGCGGAAGTAATATGCGTAGATTTTCCCATATCTTGAAAGCGAATGTTTAAGCCCATAGCCATTAATGTAGAAAATAATACTTCTAATTCCTCTTTATTTGCTGAGTCTTTGGTGGCCTCATGAATAAATTCGTCCATAAACCCCGTCCAGTTATTGACTTCAATAAGTAATTCGACAAGATTTACATCTGGTAACAGTTTGTACAATGATTTTTTGTAATATTCAGCTTCTTCAGGAGTATTTTTTTCTTTTTTAGTAATAGTAAGTCTATCAAACGATTTTCCAAGTTTCTGATAAGCTTCTAGTCGTTCTTCTAAAACTTCAATTCTCGACGATAAATATTCTTTAAAAGTATCTGGAATTGTATGCGATCCCATCATGGCGTCTGAACTCACAAGATAATTATCTAATTCCTGGTGTAAGACGCTTTGAGGCTCGATAACTTCTCCTGATCGAAGTCGATCATTTAATTCAGTAGCAGCAACTAATTCAAAATAAGAACGATCAATTGTCCCATCTGGGTTTTTGACGAGAGATTGCCATGGCTTTTTAACAAAATTTAATTCAATATCTACAGGTATTTTCCGTTTGTTTTCTTTCTTCAATACAGTAATTAATCTGAGCGCATTAATTAAACCATCATCATCCATTCTAGGTGATTTAAAATCAAGTGTTTCTACTAGTCTTGGTAAGTATCCTCGAATATATTGAGCTTTATACTGTACTAAACCCATATAAGTTCTCTTTCTGGGACTAGCAATTAGAGCTGCTTGTTGTCCTTCTTCAATCAGCTCGTTCCAATCGAATGATTGTTTTAATTGGCGGGCTAAGTTTTGAAAATCATTATTACAAATTGCGTGATCCAGCATACTAACAACCTGAGAAAAGTGCTTTAACATGCGGTTAGATTGCTCGCCCGTTTTTTTATTTTCTTCGTTTTTCTTGTGTAACCCACTTCGTTTAATTGATTGTACAATTTTATTATGTACTTCAATTGCCAAATCAATTAGAGCTTTTCTATAACGAATTAAATAAACTACAAGCAAAGCATATCTTTTTGTTTCTTCAAATCTGCGTAGGTCAAAAGCATGATATCGTTCTGTTAATCTTGCTATCTGACTTAATCTCTTCTCATTGGTAAACGAAAATGTTAACTGCTCCAGTTTCAACTCTTTAATAACCGATATCCGGTCGCAAATTGATAGAATGGTATCTTTACTTGGTTTTCCACTAATATCTTGCAACCAGGCTAGTTTAGATTTTTTGGTATCCAAATTTACTACTAGTAAGCTATCTAATTGTTCCTTTTGATTCTCAGACAAAAGTTCAATTATTTTTTTGTAGAGATATTTTTCGTGATTCTGTCGAATAGTTGAAATCAAACGTTCGATCTCTGAAAGTTCTGGAAGTAAGATATGTTGTTCTCTTAATCGATAAATAGCTAAATTAATTAGAAAAAGTTCATCATTATTTTCTTGTATCGCTTCATTTAGAATATTTTTCAAATAATCCGATGCTTTTGAAGAATATAGGGAATAATTATAGTGTCTGCAAATTTTCTTTAAATGCACTAAGGGGGTATTTTTCTTACTTAAATAGTTATCTAAGTCTATAGTTGATATCTTTAGTTGGTCAGCAACGTACTCAACTAAAGATTTTGATACTTTATCAACCGAATTTAAAGAAATTCCTGGATATCGAGCAAGACACAACTGCAGACCGATTCCTAATCTGTTTTCAACACCTCTGTGAGAGAGAATAAACTTCACATCCGACCGTGAAAAGCTAAAATATCCCTGAAACTCATCCTTTGATAGTTTATCTAAAGATAATAATGCTTCTTGCTGTGCCGATGAAGTCAGTTTATATGCGCCCAAATATTAAGCCTCCTTATTGGTAAGGTGATAAAATGTTGTTTCCTTTACTTTTTATTTTGACCATACCTTTGTTTATATCTCACGATTGTTGACTTATCCAATTCAAACAATCGAGCTGTTTCTGTATACGTATGAACTCTTAAGTAGTCCAGTATTTCTTTAATCTGTTGCGTTGTTTTCTTTGGTTTTCGACCATCTCGATAATTTGGGTTATGTTGTCTTTGATATTCTCTACCTTCTTGGGTTCTTTGAACAATCATATCTCGTTCAAATTGCGCAAAGGCTAAAAACATATTCAACATAAGGCTACCGTTGGGGGTCCTATCAATTCTTCCCATATTAAGAATATTTACAACAACATCCTTTTCTTGTAGCTCTGAAATTAATTCTGTTCCTTGCTGGACAGAACGCGAAAGTCTATCTAGTTTTGCGACAATTAATTCATCACCTTCTGAAAGAATAGAAAGCAATTCATCGAGTTTGGGGCGGTCACGTTTTGTTCCTGTGTATTTTTCACTATAAATTTTTTCTGCCCCAGCATTCTTTAACTGTTCTAATTGATTCGCTAAATCTTGCTCATTTGTTGAAACCCTTGCATAACCATATTTCATTGTACTTCACCTAGTTTTAAGATATCTTCTAATTTATTGTAATCTACAGTCTTACAAGATAAATCTATAAAATAATCCAGTTGCCATTGTTGTGTTTTTTCAGCTGTTTTATTTAAACTTTGTTCCCATAAAGGATAAACTCGTATTGCCATTTTTCCTTTAACTTGAGATGTTCTTAATATTTTTTGCTTTAATAACTCTGACTTCGGAAATACAAATAGTCCTTTGTGTTCATTATCAAACACATTAACAATTAAAAAATCAGGACTGTTTTTATAATCAAATGCTTTATTTTTATTGTTATTATCTTTCTCCCAGAAAACAACGAAATATCCCTTTTTAGTCGGTGTTTTCTTAGCAAGTCTATTACGAAAACTATATTGATTAATGCTAAAAGAAAAACTCTCATACTCACTATTTTGATGTTCTTCCTGATAATTATCAAAAGTACCCTTTAAAAACGGAATAAGCGTATTCTGTAATAGCTCCCCTGACTTTTTCATCATTAAAATTTCTCCAATCTTGAATTACCTTCATTATCAAACCAAAGGCTTTTAAAACGTTTGATCGTATTCCACTGATAACCCGTAGACTTAGCTATTCGTTTAAGACTCAATCCGTCAAGCATATATTCATATGCTAAAGTTTCTCTACTGTTTAAATCTTTTCGACTAAGATACTCTTTTTTTACCATATTTCGCTCCTTTGATTCGCATATAATATTTGCACATCCACATGAGTTGATTTTATCACAATTTAATATCATATGCAAAACTGTTAAGTTATGCATACATATGAGTTTGTTTAATAAGATATTCTATAAACTCAAATGTGCGAAGAAACTAAAAAAGCCCTAAACGAGCGTTTATGAGGCTTACAAAGAATAGAAATATTGTTTGTTTATGGATTATATAACAAAAAATAAAGTTCAAATCTCTTATATGGATTTTAGGGGGTTATGTGTACGCTGGGCCTAAAAGATCACCAACACGTGCCATGACCTTATAAAATTGCTTCTCGGTGATGTGACGGTCTGGGTGAGAAGTTGAAGGAAATAACCACTCTGAATTCATGTTTTGTTGGATGAGCCATGCATGATAAAGCATTAAATCTTGTTGGACAGGTTTTAAATATAACGTATTTCCCTTACCTGTTTTTTGATCATGAATAAATGCAGTTTGTTTGACTGTTCCATCAAGATTAAAGACATCTGTTTTCTTTAATTTCATGACATCACTTACTCTTAACAAGGTCGCTTTCCCCACTTGGAATATCGTATAGTTACGACGTCCAGCACGAAAGCTATCAAGGAGTGTATCTTGAACCATTTTTAAGATATTTGAATCTTTGATGGGTAGAACGATTTGGTGCATATCTATTTAACCTCAACAATATAACATTCCTTGCCTATACTTGGTGCACTTTTGTCAATGAATGACCAATTATTTTTATTGTAGTCATAATATTTAAATGAAAAATCTTTAATTTGAAAGCTACTTTGATCATTCGACTTATATCTGCGATCTCTCAAAAAATTAAAATATAAATGCTTATTAGATTCATGCTTTGAGAGATCAAAAAATTCAACTGCTTGTTTAAAACTAGGAGTTACTCGTATAGAACTAGATTCAAATACTTCAAATGATACCAATATTTCTTCTGCAATTTGACGCATAGCAGCGTATAAAGGGTTTCCATCAGGGGAATCTCCGTTTTGATTATAAAATCCCAATAGTTGAGATTCTTTATACTTGTCAATAGGCCATTTTTCTTTATCTACATGAGCTCCACCATCTTTATTGGCTATGAAACATACAATATCTTTTCGCGAAACATAATCAGACCCTTGTGAGAAGACAGTCTGATTCCACCACAATTCTAGGGGGAAAAATATTTCTGGCATGACATTATTATCATCATCTCGACGTCTGTTAAATACCCCCTTACTTCCTAACGGAAGATAAGAGGCCCCCTCACTTCCAATCGACATCATCAACAAATCCCAAGTAGGTAGTAAATTATGTCGAGAAAAACTGCTGTGAGGTGAATGCCAAAGTTTAAGTTTATTTTCCAAATCTAGCTGATGTAATAGTGAATTGGAAGAATCTGTTTGATGTATTAATACACGAACCTGTGTGGCCATTGGCAAAGCCATATGAATCATACCTGAGTCAAATTGTACCGCATAGCTACGGAGTAGTGCTAATTGAACTTTTAATTTATCATTATTTTCCTTGATCGATCGTTTTTGTCTAGACATACGTTTTCTCCTATCTAGGGAGTATTATATCATTTTTACAAAAAAACAGCCCCTGTTATCTAACTAGTAGATAATGGGTGCTGTTTTAATAAGATTTATCAAGGGCTATTATCTAAATATAGTCCCTGATATTAATCAACTTTTTTATATTTGATCGTTTGAATGACATAGTAGATACTTCCAATAATGAGAGAGACTATAATCCATCCGACTATTATTACAAGTAAGAAAATAAAAATACCTAATACTCGATTGTCCAATGCTAAAAAATCTTTTTTAAGGTCTTGAAAATCACTTTGATTAAACAGTAATTTTATTAATACATTCAACACCATTAATCCTAATATAAAGAGGCTAGTTTGCTTAATACTTCTAATAAAATTTGGTTTTTTTTGTTCCATAATAGATTACTCCTTTTTTCTTAAAATATTATATATTGGAATAGTTCCTAATATGACACTCCAGATTATTGGAGCAATAATTTCAAGCGCTGAGTGGACTATATAAGGATTTTCAGAAACGACATATGGTTTATGCTTTAGAAAATAGATTTTCACTGCATCCCCATTTCTAAATTTTGACTGATAAGCATCTACTCCATAGGGATTTTCTGAGAAATTATAGGTTTTAACATGATGACTATCCACTTTAATTTTTGCAATAGCCATACGTTTTTCTCCTCTAGAAAACTCTCTCTGTTCTTTCCATGAGGAGTATGAACTAATGATTAGTAAGATACTTATCATCACCAAAAAAATGTTAGCAATTATCTTTAAATATTTTTGTATAGTTGCCATAGTTTAGACTCCTAATTTTTTTAAATGAACATTTTTTGTAAAAAGCCTTTTTTCTGTTCCTTGAGTAAATCCAACTTACGTTGATGAAGAGCGATAGTCTCGTCTAATTGTTTGAAGAAGGTTCCGATTTTGACCTGTTCATCTTTGTTTGTTGTAAACCAAATATCTTCATTCTTGAGTATCGTAAAGTGGCGCTTGTATCCCTGTGATGCTGGCTTATATCGTTCTAATGTCACATAAAAATATCTGCCATCAAATTCATCCGCACTAATGATTTTTACTCCATCAGTAGCTATAAAGAACGGTTTTGTTGGTTTGAATAGAGAAACAGTATGGTCTCCAAATAAAGTTACATCGTAAAAATATTCAAACGGTTCTCCATTAGCATATCCAGCAATAGGTTTGTCTCCTTGTTGAATAACTTCATAATTTCCAACATCATTGGGCTCTGCTAAATATGAACGAAAATGATGAGTTTTTATCATTTCCTTAGCCTTACGCTCTTCCCAATCGTCAGCAAACCCCGCAAATCGCAATTCAGGAACTTTTTCACCATTTTTAGGGAACATTTTTTGTAAGTAGCCTTTTTTCTGTTCCTTGAGTAAATCCAACTTACGTTGATGAAGAACGATAGTGTCATCTAACTGTTTGAAGAATGAGCCTATTTTTTGTTGTTCTGAAAGTTCAGGTACCATAATCGACATTTTCGACATTTGCTTACCTGAAACCTCAACAAAAGTAGAACCTGCACCGGTGACTTCCCCATATCGCTTGAGCTCATTAGTTCTTGAAAAAATAAAATAACTATCAAGTTTATTTTGATCAGGAACAATTGATTGAAACCCTTGATTAGTTGTAGCTTCTTTGGCTAATATAGCGGTGTTTCCGATACCAGCACGAGAAGTAAATAAGACGGTTCCTACTGGTAAAATTCGAGCTGAACTCTTCTTTAGACCTAGTTCAGTAATAGTCTTTTTACTTTTACTAACATAACTTTGTTCTCCAATTTCAGCTGGTGCATACCAATCAATATCACCGTCCCAGTATTCAGGGTTCGATGTACTTGGTGTTCCACCACCAACAATATTAGATAATTCTCCTAACTTACGCTCTTCCCAATCATCCGTAAATCCCGGAAACCTTAATTCTGGAACTTTCTTTTTAACTGAATCATCTATTTTCGCCATAGTCCCCACCATTTTCTTGGTTTTTCTTGTTCTTCTATCCTTTTTTGATCTTTGATTTGTTCCTGCAAATTTTCCAACTTCTCTTTAAGAGCGTTCACTTCATCTTTATATTGATTGTCTAAGTGTTTGAATTCTGTTTCCTGTGAGGGCATTTTAAGAGCTTTAAGGTTATCATTCTCCGCCTTGTACTCTTCTAGCAACTTTTTATCCTGCAAGGCTAATCGTTGTTGTTGGTCTAACAAATTAGTTAGTTTTTCTATTTGTTGGTCTTTGCTACTTATTTGTTGGTCTTTGGTAGATATGATTTTATCCTTGTCTATTTTCAAATACTCAACTTCTTTGATTAATCTATTAATAAAGGGATTATCTAATTTTTCATCTTCAAAATTTTCTTTGCTACCTATTTGTTGGTCTTTTGTATTTGATTTGCTACCACTTTCTACTTTACCTAAAATTATTTTTTCTGCTTTAGAATTTATTAGATTAGACCCATTGGAACTTTTAAGCTGTAATTCTTTTGGTAACCTTTGGTAGTGATATTGAATATTTTGTTTTGTAACACTCAACTCATCTGCAAGCTCTTTGATTGTCTTTAACTTTTCACTCATCATAAGTCCTGCCTTTTAACCGTAGGTAGATATTGCTCGATTGCTTTTTTCAGATACTTCGCTACATTGCGTTTAGAATAGGCTTCTTGTTTGCTAGATACATAAGACAAGTGGTCTTTGACCCCATTCAATCCTCTTAATTC
>NZ_JBBOVF010000006.1:0-6905 GCF_038006485.1 Lactococcus sp. FSL K6-0773
ACCGATGTAACTTATAGCTATTCCGGATTAACATATAGTCCAACTGATGTACAAGATAAAGGCACATTCGTTTTACGGTCATCGAATGTAAAAAACGATCAACTTATTGATGCTGACAATGTCTATGTCAATCCTGATGTCGTCAATTCAAATAATGTAAAAGTTGGTGATGTTATTGTAGTTGTACGAAATGGAAGTAGATCTCTAATTGGGAAACACGCTATTGTTACCAAAGAAATGCCTCATACGGTAATCGGAGCATTTATGTCCGCTTTTCGAGGAGAAAATGGGGATTATATTAATGCATTATTGAGTACTAATAATTTTCAAAAAGAAGTTCATAAAAGTTTGGGAGCCACTATCAATCAAATTACAGGAAAAGACTTTTCTATGATGAATTTTCTAACTCCTAAACTTGAAGAACAGAATAAAATCGGTTCATTTTTCAAGCAGCTGGATAACACTATCGCTCTTCATCAGTGTAAGCTAGATCTTCTCAAAGAGCAGAAAAAAGGATTTCTACAAAAAATGTTTGTATAAGCAAGGGAGATTTCTTATGAAACAAGAACAACCAAATTTTACTAGATGTATTAAACAAACGAGTTTTTTTCTATTAGGGATTATGACTCTAAATGTACTAATAAAAGTAATTTTTAATCAAAGTACTTTTCAAGACCTTAAATCGAGTTTTTTAGATTTGGACAATCGAGCACTCGCTATTTTTATCTTTTTTATTACAATATTACTCGGATGGATAATACTATCCCTCATTATTGGAAGTATCTTCTATGTGATCCAAAAGATAAAATATAAAAAAATTGGACATTGAAATAATTTTAACTCGATATAGGGTCTATAATTATATAATAACCCCTAAAAAATCCAATAAAAACAACCCTTATGATCTAGGATGAAGATTATAGGGGTTATTTTTACGTTTAGATGATATAATAGACTGTGAAATGGAGGGGTGAGATGAAAGTAAATTGGTTAAAGTTAGTTGGCATTCTTTTGTTAGATATCTTTATTGTTGGGCTCGTAAAAGAAATGTTTTTTTCAGATGATTTAACATTCTAACTTTTATCCGGGAAAGTATCGCTTATAATTTTACGCTTATTTCGTTCACTGGGATATTGGGCAGAATAGGAATGTTCTTATTAGCAATTCTGTTCATTTTTACGCCGATCTGTTTTCTGATAGTTAATTGGGAACAACTAAAAAGTTGTTTTCAAAAAAAATAAAACAGCTGAAACCCTTGCTACAAGCGGACATCACGAAATCGGACGCCGACAAGAAAATAAATAAATAATTAAATAAATTATTTATAGAAAGGAATATATGATATATGGCTCAACAAATTGTTCTTCCCATCAAAGATTCTAATATCTTAAAAATGGTTCAAGAAACCTTGCTTGATAGTTTTCGGGCGGGTCGTCGGAATTACACCATCTTTCAAGTGGGGAAAGCCACTCTCCTACGAGTAAGTGATGTCATGAAACTAAAAAAATCAGATGTCTTTAATCCTGATGGAACCGTCAAACAAACCGCTTTTATTCATGATCAAAAAACAGGTAAAGCCAACACCTTATATCTAAAACCTGTCCAACAAGACTTGTTAATGTATCATGATTGGCTTCTTCAACAAAACATCATTTCTGACTGGTTGTTTCCCTCAACTGCTCGACCTGAACGTCATATCACCGAGAAGCAATTTTATAAGGTCATGGCACGCGTTGGTGAACTTTTAGGGATCAACTATTTAGGAACGCATACCATGCGTAAAACAGGCGCTTATAGGGTCTATACGCAATCCAATTATAACATTGGCTTAGTCATGCATTTACTAAACCATTCAAGTGAGGCAATGACCTTAACTTATCTTGGTTTAGATCAAGCCAGTCGTGAAACGATGTTAGATCAAATTGACTTCGGTTAATTTGATTTTTTTGTTGTTGCTATAAGCAACTTCTGATACACGTTTTTTAGCAATTACCCCACTCGTTTTTATAGTGGGGTGTAAGTGCGCATTGAACTCACTCCATTTCTTTATTCAGTATACCGTTTCAATGCTTCTTCAAGGTATCAGAAAAGCCTGCTCACACGTCATTATGGCGTGTGAGCAGGCTCGATGTTGCTATTATTATTTTCTAGAAAGAAAAGCAAACTGATCCGCTGGCTGCCAAATATACTCATCATCACAAATATACCCCCGCAGCCAAAGCTGCCCGCCCACGTTGCGCAGGTAGTAGCCCTTAGGCTGCCCGGGATCCGGATCGGCCACCGGGGAAGCCACCGTCACGGCTCCCTGGGGTGCCTCGTGCCGGTGCAGGTCGTGATTGGTGCTCTGACCTTGGTCACGCCATTGGAGCCGCAGATCAACGGCCAGTTCCAGGGGACATAAAGTCAAGCCGCTGTTCTCTGCTTGGGCGAAGATAGCCGGCAAGTTGGCGCCTTTAGGCAACCGCAGCTCGGCAACGGTGATAAACAGTACGGTCGCCGCGTGCGGCTCTGGGGAAATCGTAAAGCGTGGGTCATCGAACAGCGCATCGGCATGGGCGTTGCACTGAATACCTGCTTGATCGAGGGCTTGGCGCAGGTTATCTTTGGTGTGCCCGCCAGTGGTGATTGACATGGCCGGAAACTGTGCTGGATTCAGCATCGCGTGCTCCTTTCGAAACGAAAAATCGGCATCTTCCTCTGGCTGCGAAGCTCCGGGAAGATACCTATTGTACCACGCAACATGGCTTGTTGGCTACACCGGTACTATATAGGTCTCATCGGTTCTGTTGCAAAGTTGACCAATAAATCTATTTTAGTATAAAATTCAGTAAAAAGACAGTGAGGACAGAGTAATGAACCACTTTAAAGGGAAACAATTTCAAAAAGATGTGATTATTGTCGCTGTGGGCTATTATCTACGTTACAATCTGAGCTATCGTGAAGTTCAAGAACTACTGTATGACCGTGGTATCAATGTCTGTCACACTACGATTTATCGCTGGGTTCAAGAGTACAGTAAAGTCCTCTATCATCTTTGGAAGAAGAAAAATAGACAGTCCTTCTATTCGTGGAAAATGGATGAAACCTATATCAAAATTAAAGGACGTTGGCATTATCTCTATCGTGCAATTGATTCTGATGGATTAACTTTAGACATTTGGTTACGAAAGAAACGGGATACTCAGGCGGCTTATGCTTTCTTAAAACGGCTCCATAAACAATTTGGACAACCTAGAGTGATTGTAACCGATAAAGCACCATCGATTAGTTCTGCATTCAGAAAGCTACAGATTAACGGTTTATATACCAAGACAGAACATCGGACAGTGAAGTATCTCAATAATTTAATTGAGCAGGACCATCGTCCAATTAAGCGCCGTAATAAATTTTATCGAAGTTTACGAACTGCCTCAATCACGATTAAGGGCATGGAGACTATTCGAGGAATATACAAAAAGAACCGAAGAAACGGAACGCTCTTCGGATTTTCGGTGTCGACTGAAATTAAAGTTCTGATGGGGATCCCAGCATAGTCAAAATGTTAAACTAGGACTTCTATACTCTTTTGGGAAACTTTGCAACAGAACCTTTTGTTGAATCGTACGAGGACGATTCGATGCTTTTGACTTGTAAGAACAGGATTGAATGAAGCAATACTGTTCGCATATTTTTAGTGGATGAACAAACAAAATACGAGAGATTTTTTGTTTGTTCATCCATGGTTTTAGAAAAAAGAGGGACGATTTCGGAAGAAGAAAATCGTCTCTTTTTTTCTTCTTTTTGTATGACAAAAAGAAAGATCTTTTGCCCATTTTATTTTTATAAAATGGGTAGGTGGCGTTCGCGTAAAGCAAATCGACACAATCCAAAGGGGATAAAAGGGGAAAGTGAAACTTCCCCCTTTTCAAGCCACATTGTAATACAAGAACGAAGTGCTTTGTATTACAATGTAATAGCTTGCAGTATTTATGGTTTTATATGGTCTATTTTGTTGTGAGGATTGTAACCGAATAGGGCGCAATACTTATTACAAAATCAATGACAAAGGGCGATTGAGGAATGAGCGCTGAGGCATTTTATCTTTGAGGAAGTTCTTGATGGATCAGAAAAATGTATCACAAATTGAAACAAAGACTCACTCATTTAAGAGACGCTACTAGCATGAAATTTTGTTGTTGCGATAAGCAACTTCTGATACAGGTTTTTAGGGGTTAGCACGACATCAATTTATTTGATGTGTAAGTGCGCATTGCACTCTTTTTTTACGAAACAATCCGACCAGCGTTTGAAACTTTTTAGTTTTTCATCATTCTATTTTAAAACGTT
Organism: Lactococcus sp. FSL K6-0773; assembly: GCF_038006485.1. Classification (NCBI taxonomy): domain Bacteria; kingdom Bacillati; phylum Bacillota; class Bacilli; order Lactobacillales; family Streptococcaceae; genus Lactococcus; species Lactococcus sp. FSL K6-0773. The sequence goes on from NZ_JBBOVF010000006.1 coordinate 4,327, forward strand.
CTAAAACTCGATTTAAGCGACTTTAATTCGAAACTGTCTATTTGTTCAAAGGGAGCATTAAGAATGCTTAAACGAGCTTTTAAGTGGGTTTAAATTGATTTTGAATTGAATAGCTTGTTGTAAGTTGTAAAAAAACAAGTTAAACAAAGTATCGGTTTTCCATTTAAGGGTTGTTAGGGCTTGCCCTGACCGTCTGTAAGACGCTTGATTGCATGATATGAGTATTTAGCTAGTCAAACAGTTAAAACAGCTTATATGAGCAATTAGAGGAATCCAATAAATTCCTAAAAGTGGTTTTGATCTTTTCTTTTAGCGAGTGAACGAAGTGAACGCTGCAAGTAAAATGTGAGCGTGGTTTTCGCTCACTCCTTTTTTGATGACTTTGACCTTTATTTTTACATTTTTGAAAAAAATAAAAAAAAAGGCGAAGCCTATATTTATTTTATCTTATATATTTTAATCTTTTATTTCTTTTGCGTGAAAAAAAGTCAGTGTTTCCGCTAGTTACAGAAATTAAACAGTCACAAAAAACTATGTATACAGTCACAAAAAACTATGTATACAGTCACAAAAAACTATGTATACAGTACAATTATATCACAAAATGTACTGTTTGTGATATAATAAAAGCATGAAGAAAAATTCTTTCTGAGGGAATTTCTTCATGCTTAGCCAAAACACGCAGAGGAGCGTATTTATCATGAATAGTATAGCAAAAAAATACCCTTATAACAACTATCAAGACAATGAAAGGACAGTGTGTTCTTTGAAAGAAATTGAGAAACGAAAAATTGTTGAACATAACGACCTGATTACCAGCGTTGCTAAAATGGATAAAACGCCCTTAAAGATTTTTGAGTTGGCAGTGTCTTGTATTGATACGGATAATCCACCAAAGAACAATACCATTTATCTTTCAAAAGCTGAACTCTTTGCTTTTTTTAAGGTGGACGATAGCAACAAACATCATCGTTTTAAAGAAGCGATAGCAAAAGTGCAAGAACAAGCTTTTTTTGAAATCAGAGAAGAAAAAGACAAAGGGTTCAAGTTTAGAAGAATTTTGCCAATACCAGAAGTAGCATGGACGGACTATGACGATAAAGTCATGATTCGTTTTGACCAAGCGATTATGCCATATTTGATTGACTTAAAACAATCTTTCACGCAATACGCTTTATCTGACCTTGTAGAATTAAACAGTAAGTACAGCATTATTCTTTATAAATGGTTATCCATGAACTATAACCAATACGAGCATTATAGCTTTAAAGGGGGACGGAGAGCCGAACAAGTGGAAGCCTACCGCAACCCCTCAATCACAGTCAAAGAATTACGCACTATCACGGATACAGTAAATGAACACAAACATTTCCCCCATTTTGAAAATAGAGTGTTAAAAAAAGGAATTGAAGAAATTAACGCCCATACGTCTTTTAATGTGACCTATGACAAAATCAAAAAAGGGCGTTCAATTGATTCTATTGTCTTTCATATCACGAAGAAACCAGTCGCACGAAATGACTTCTACAAACTGGAAGAACAAGACCCTATTTATTTGCAGGATAAAGCAAATAAAGAACAAGCAGAAGAACTTTTAGCAGGGAAAGCATTAAAAAGTAAATACACGAAACTTTTGTTGGATAATATGCTATTAAGTCCTTATGAAATGACCGATACGTCACTTATGGCAGGATTGCAGGCGCACGTGTACCCTCTCTATGACGAGCTGAAAGCCTTACGAGGGTTGAATGGGGTCAAAGACCACCTCTCTTATGTGAGAGCTAAACAAGAAGCCTATTCAAAACGCAATATAGCTAAGTATCTCAAAAAAGCAATTGAACAATACCTACCAACGGTTAAAAGGCAGGACTTATCATGAGTGAGAATTTAAAAACCATAAAAGAACTTGCGGACGAGTTAGGCGTATCAAAACAGACGATAAGAAATAAAATAGATAAAGATTTTAGAGAAAAGTTTGTTCAAACAATAAAAATTAAAGGTAATAATACCTTAGTAATTAATAACGCAGGGTACTCTTTACTAAAAAAAACACTGCAAAACGATACTGCACAGACTGCAAAAGCACTGCAAAACGATACTGCACAGACTGCAAAAACACTGCAAAATGATACTGCACAGACTAAATTAATATGTTTTTTAGAAGAACAATTAGATAAAAAGGAACAGCAATTATCTGTTAAAGATAAGCAACTAGAAAATAAAGACACTCAAATCTCACAAATGCAAAATTTGTTAGACCAGCAACAGCGTTTAGCCTTACAAGATAAAAAATTACTGGAAGAATACAAAGCAGAAATCAATGACTTAAAAGCCCTTAAAATGCCCCCAGAGGAAACAGAATTCAAACACTTAGACAATCAATATAAAGATGAAGTGAACGCTCTTAAAGAGAAGTTGGAAAATTTGCAGGAACAAATCAAAGATCAAAAAAGGATAGAAGAACAAGAAAAACCAAGAAAATGGTGGGGACTATGGCGAAAATAGATGATTCAGTTAAAAAGAAAGTTCCAGAATTAAGGTTTCCGGGATTTACGGATGATTGGGAAGAGCGTAAGTTA
>NZ_JBBOVF010000007.1:0-6856 GCF_038006485.1 Lactococcus sp. FSL K6-0773
TGGACGATTCAACAAAAAAAGTAGTCGTTTTTGGACGACTACTAAGTTCTAAACATTCATTACCCAAAATCAATTTGGTCTAACATCGTTTCTCGACTAGCTTGATCTAATCCAAGATACGTTAAGGTCATAGCTTCACTTGAATGGTTTAATAAATGCATCACTAAACCAATATTATAGTTTGACTGCGTATAGACCCGATAAGCGCCTGTTTTACGCATGGTGCGTGTGCCTAGATAGTTGATACCTAATAGATCACCAACACGTGACAAGACCCGGGTTGACCCCAGAGCATAAGGCAGAAAATCCAGTAGCGAACGGTTTTTGTTCGTTACTGGATTTTTTGTCTTATGTGGCCGGGGTCAGGGTCGTCGGAGCGTATTTCAGAAGCCGAAGGGTGCTCAAAATAGCATAACTGCTCAACTATACACATTCCAAAAAAGTCCCCCACCCAGCAGCAAGTCACTCACCCATCACATCTTCCGCCAGAACTTCAGCATAATCAGCATCGCCACAATCAAGGCGACAGAAATCCCCAAAGTCAGCATCCAAGCATCTTGCATCCCGGCTAACGGGAGTTTCTTCACGTTCATCCCATAGAATCCGGTAATGATCGTTGGCACAGCCATGGTCAGTGACCAAATTGTCAAAAATTTCATTGTATCGTTCAGGTTGTTATTAGCAAGGCTGTTGAGGGTATGATCGATTCGGTCAACGACTTGGGTTTCAATCTCAAACATCCGTTGGACCTGTTCTCCTTCAATTTGCACGTCTTCGAATAAATCAATTTTATCTTGGTCAGCACCGACACCAAAATGGGTCTTTGGCAAACGATCGAGTTCACTGAGATTGGTTTGGACCGCGCTGGACAAAAAGGTCAACGTCTGTTGAAGATATGAAAGTGAAACCAAGTCACTGTTCTTCGTCTTCCGGTTCAACATTTTATCCAAATAGTTGCGTTTCTTGGTAATGGCGCGAGAAATTGGGATAAAACTGACAACAACTGTAAACAGTGTTTCCAGAATAAATGCATCGACGCTCTTAACCTCGGGATTATCCAATGCCGAGTAAAGTGCCGTGTTGACTTCAGGTATGCCGCTTTGATTAAACGTGAATAAAACGCCCTTATGGAGCAACATGCCAAATGGCTGGGTAATGTATCTCAGCGCATCTTTGTCGAGGGCATACGGCGCCAGAAAGATGAATAATTGGTAGTCCTCATTGATATCATAAACATAATTAGTACTTTCATCATTATCAGTGACGTACTCAATAATATCTTCATCGATGCCATACTGATCTTCGAGGGTTGCCCGTTCTTCGGCATTGATTTGAATCGTTTCAATCCATTTGGTTCCATTGATTGTCTTTTCGGGTTTGATCATTTAGTAATTCCCCTGTTAGTTATTAACCTCTATTTTAGACTAAAAGAAAAGAAGCTGCAGACAAATTTTTAAATTGTCAACGATTCCCAACTGCTAAACACTTTTATAAAGAATATAACGGAAACCTTGTCGGGCTGCCATTTTGTCGGTACCGCTCATATCAAGGGTTTCAGCCGTTTTATTAGCAAAATCCTTTTTAATATACACGTCTTTTGCTGTAACTTCTAAATCTGCTAAATAAAGTTTGTTAGGTAGGTTTCGTTTTTTCTTTGGGTTAAATCCTTGCTTGATTTGAAATAATAGTCCTGCTATATATGATCCATTATACCATTTAAACAAAAAAACAGCCCCCATTATCTACCTAGTAGATAACGGGGACTGTTTTAATAGGTTTTCACAGGGGCGATTATCTAAATATAGTCCCTGATATTAATCAACTTTTTTATATTTGATCGTTTGAATGACATAGTAGATACTTCCAATAATGAGAGAGACTATAATCCATCCGACTATTATTACAAGTAAGAAAATAAAAATACCTAATACTCGATTGTCCAATGCTAAAAAATCTTTTTTAAGGTCTTGAAAATCACTTTGATTAAACAGTAATTTTATTAATACATTCAACACCATTAATCCTAATATAAAGAGGCTAGTTTGCTTAATACTTCTAATAAAATTTGGTTTTTTTTGTTCCATAATAGATTACTCCTTTTTTCTTAAAATATTATATATTGGAATAGTTCCTAATATGACACTCCAGATTATTGGAGCAATAATTTCAAGCGCTGAGTGGACTATATAAGGATTTTCAGAAACGACATATGGTTTATGCTTTAGAAAATAGATTTTCACTGCATCCCCATTTCTAAATTTTGACTGATAAGCATCTACTCCATAGGGATTTTCTGAGAAATTATAGGTTTTAACATGATGACTATCCACTTTAATTTTTGCAATAGCCATACGTTTTTCTCCTCTAGAAAACTCTCTCTGTTCTTTCCATGAGGAGTATGAACTAATGATTAGTAAGATACTTATCATCACCAAAAAAATGTTAGCAATTATCTTTAAATATTTTTGTATAGTTGCCATAGTTTAGACTCCTAATTTTTTTAAATGAACATTTTTTGTAAAAAGCCTTTTTTCTGTTCCTTGAGTAAATCCAACTTACGTTGATGAAGAGCGATAGTCTCGTCTAATTGTTTGAAGAAGGTTCCGATTTTGACCTGTTCATCTTTGTTTGTTGTAAACCAAATATCTTCATTCTTGAGTATCGTAAAGTGGCGCTTGTATCCCTGTGATGCTGGCTTATATCGTTCTAATGTCACATAAAAATATCTGCCATCAAATTCATCCGCACTAATGATTTTTACTCCATCAGTAGCTATAAAGAACGGTTTTGTTGGTTTGAATAGAGAAACAGTATGGTCTCCAAATAAAGTTACATCGTAAAAATATTCAAACGGTTCTCCATTAGCATATCCAGCAATAGGTTTGTCTCCTTGTTGAATAACTTCATAATTTCCAACATCATTGGGCTCTGCTAAATATGAACGAAAATGATGAGTTTTTATCATTTCCTTAGCCTTACGCTCTTCCCAATCGTCAGCAAACCCCGCAAATCGCAATTCAGGAACTTTGGCACCATTTTTAGGGAACATTTTTTGCAAGTAGCCTTTTTTCTGTTCTTTCAACAAATCTAACTTACGCTGATGAAGAGCGATAGTATCGTCTAACTGTTTGAAGAATGAACCAATTTTTTCTTGCTCAATCAAATCTGGATATGATATTGGAAGAGCATTAGCTGGTTTCAAAACAAAATGTTTTAAGCTCGTTCCTGTTGAAGCATTTCTAATATATTTTTTTACTTTAGGGGAAGCAAAAGAATATTTTAAAAATAAACCGTCTAAATTTTCACATTTTGATGTTTTAACATATAAGATACTTCCCCCTTGAACATAGATAGGTAAAGAATCATGCTTGTATATAGCGAGTCCGATATCCCCACCACTCGCAAAAATTAAATCACCTTTTTTAGGAGAACCAGTTATCTTATCATATTTCATATAGTCTGCCAAAGACAGAAATAATCCATCTTTAATGTGTTCTGAGGATAGATCACTAGAGCGTAAGTAAGGTACCCCTTCTTTTTGCCACTTTATATTGGGGATCCTTGCACTATCTTTTATTTCAGCAAGATCCCCTAACTTACGCTGTTCCCATTCATCCGTGAATCCTTTAAATCGCAATTCTGGAACTTTCTTTTTAACTGAATCATCTATTTTCGCCATAGTCCCCACCATTTTCTTGGTTTTTCTTGTTCTTCTATCCTTTTTTGATCTTTGATTTGTTCCTGCAAATTTTCCAACTTCTCTTTAAGAGCGTTCACTTCATCTTTATATTGATTGTCTAAGTGTTTGAATCCTGTTTCCTGTGAGGGCATTTTGAGAACTTTTAATCTGTCGTTTTCTGCTTTGTATTCTTCTAACAACTTTTTATCTTGTAAGGCTAGTCGTTGTTGTTGATCTAAAAGATTACTTAAAGTTTCTATCTGCTTATCTTTGTTGGTCAATTGTTTATCGTGACTCTTTCTAAGATATAAGATTTCTTCTTTCAAAAAATCGACTTCAAAATCAACTTCAGTATGCGTTTTAGTTGTCGATTTAGTATGTGATTTAGTTGTTGATTCAGACGAAAGAAGTCTATCTTTTATAGACTTTTCTTGTGTTTTAGAAATCACATACTTATTACCTACTTTATCTAATTTAGTATGCAATTTCAGTATGCGTATTATTTTATCAATATATGATTTACTCACACCTAACTCATCCGCAAGTTCCTTTATGGTTTTTAACTTCTCACTCATGGCTTGCTCCTTTACCTCGAACCTTTGCACGTTCTGGTTGTTCAAGGTCTTGTAATTTAACAGTTGGCAAGTATTGATCAATTGACTTTTTAAGATACTTTGCAATGTTCCCTTTTGAATAAGGTTCTTGTTTGTCATGAACGTAAGAGAGGTGTTTCTTCACTCCCTCTAGCCCTCTTAATACTTTGAGTTCATCATATTTTGGATAAACATTTTTTTGCAAGCCTGCCATAATTGCTGGGTCTGTCATTTCATAAGGCGATAAAAGGAAATTTTCAAGCAATAATTTAGTATATTTGCTTTGCATAGCTTGATATACAAGTTTTTCTTCATTTGCTTCTTTTTCAACTTTCGCTTCTTTGTGGTTCTTATCATCCAGCTTATAACTGTTATCGTCTGCTCGACGTTTTTTCGTGATATGAAAGACAATAGAATCAATGCTTCGTCCTTTTTTTATCTTGTCATAAGAAACGTTGAAAGAAGTATGAGCATTGATTTCTTCCAACGGTTCTTTTAAAACTCGTGTTTCAAAATGAGTAAAACGTTTATAATCATTGATGGTATCCGTCATTTCTCGTAATTCTCGCATGGAAATGGTGGGGTTGCGGTAGGCTTCCACTTGTTCTTCTCTTCGTCCGCCCTTATAGCTATAATGCTCATATTGGTTGTAATTCATGGATAACCAGCGGTACAAGATAATAGAGTATTTGCTATTGAGTTCTGCTAGATCAGATAAAGCGTGTTGCGTGAAATTCTTTTTGAGATTGATTAAATAAGGAATAATTTCAGGACTAAATCGGATAGTGACTTCATCATGATAATCCGTCCACTTTACATAGGGAATCGGCACAATATTTTCAAACTCAAAACCATGTTCTTTTTTTTCTTTGATTTTAAAAAAGGCTTGTTTCTGCATGTTCTCGACTGCCTGTTTAAAACGTGTGTGTTTATCATTATCAGATACCTTAAAAAAAGCAAAGAGTTCGTTTTTCGATAAATAAACCGTATGATCTTTTGGTGGTTCTTCGGTATCAATGCACGATACGGCTAACTCAAACATTTTGAGTGGGGTTTTATCCATTTTGGCAATGCTGGTAATTAAAGAATTATGCTCCACTACTTTTCGTTTTGATAATTCATTCAAGATTTGCACCTGCTTCTGATTGTGTTCATTTTTTGCTATACTAGACATAGAAAATTGCTCCTTTGTGAGTGATTTTAGATAGGCATGAAGAAAATCTGACCAAAGAATTGTTCTTCATGCTTTTATTGTATCAAAACACAGCCACTTTAAAAAGTTTTTTGTGGCTGTATGCACAGTTTTTTGTGGCTGTATGCACAGTTTTTTGTGGCTGTATGCACAGTTTTTTGTGGCTGTATTATTCTTTAAAGCCTTGTAAAACCTCACTTTTTTTTGACGCAAAAGAATAAAAGATTAAAATATATAAGATAAATATATATAAGGCTTCGCCTTTTTTTATTTTTTTAAAAATGTAAGGCAAAAGTCAAAAGATTAAAACCATAAAAGTACAGAATGACCTAATTCGCTTTCTAAGCACTTTTTATCAATACCCATAATTAAGTTACCTGAAATAAATTAAAATGCCCTATAAAGTCTTATATGGCTATCTAGGGTATAAAAAAATCGATTAGAACTTTTGATAGAACTTGCTGATCTTTATCGCTGGATAGCAAAATGATTATTTAAAGATAAAAGTAAGAGATATTCTAAAAGCTCATATTTTGCTTTCTAAGCACTTTTAAGTGTTAGTCCTAATAAGTTTTACCTGATTCGTTTTAAAACTCCTTAAAAGGTCTGTAAAGCGTCAAAAAGCCCATCTAAAATACAAAAGGCTTTTAAAAACAATGAAGTTCCAAAAAGTACGCTCAAATTTATAAAATAATTTAATATCTGCATTGAGAAGTTAAGAAATAAGGACAATGCGCACTTACACACCACTCTAAAAAGTGGTGTTAATTTCCTCAAAAAATAGATATCAGAAATTGCTTTCAGCAATAACCAAAAAGAGAATAGTTCTAAGAATCCATGTTCTTCTCTTAAAGTTGGATAGCACGTATTAAAGTTGTGATACATATTTCGAACTTATAAATAGTTTTTTTTAAAAATAAAATGCCTCAGCGCTCATTCCTCAATCGCCCTTTGTCATTGATTTTGTAATAAGTATTGCGCCCTATTCGGTTACAATCCTCACAACAAAATAGACCATATAAAACCATAAATACTGCAAGCTATCACATTGTAATACAAAACACTTCGTTCTTGTATTACAATGTGGCTTGAAAAGGGGGAAGTTTCACTTTCCCCTTTTATCCCCTTTGGATTGTGTCGATTTGCTTTACGCAAACGCCACCTACCCATTTTATAAAAATAAAATGGGCAAAAGATCTTTCTTTTTGTCATACAAAAAGAAGAAAAAAAAGAGACGATTTTCTTCTTCCGAAATCGTCCCTCTTTTTTCTAAAACCATGGATGAACGAACAAAAAATCTCTCGTATTTTGTTTGTTCATCCACTAAAAATATGCGAACAGTATGGCTTCATTCAATCCTGTTCTTACAAGTCAAAAGCATCGAATCGTCCT